>JBOHMF010000669.1:0-1515 GCA_050730055.1 Allostellaceae bacterium | reverse complement strand
CGGCTCGTCTATGTCTCGATCTCGGGTTACGGCCCCAACGGGCCAAACGCCGCTCTGCCGGGCACCGACTCGATGGCGCAGGCATTGGGCGGTATCGCCGAAGCCTACTCGACCCCCGGTCAGCCATTGAAAACGGGGATCGTCTCGGTCGCCGACGAGACCTGCGCCATTCTTGCCTTTGGCGGCGCGCTCGCCGCGCTCACTTACGCACAACGCACCGGCATCGGCCAGAAGGTCGATTGCTCGCTGCTCGGCGGTCAGATCCGCCTGATGGGCTGGACCCTGACAACGGCGATGTGGCGCGGCCGCGATCCCGTGACCGGTCAGGCCCGCGTTACCGGCACGCCGGAGCGCCCCGGTCTCAGCGCCAGCTTTAACGACTGCGACGGCAAGCCGCTGGTGCTCCAGTTGAACGGCGCCCGCAAATGGCGCGAGGCGATGACCGCGCTCGGCTTTTACGAGCCTTTGGAAAAGGCCGGCTTTGGCGATCTCGGCGTGATCGTTGCATCCGATGAGAAGCGGGCACGCCTCTTGCGCCTGCTCGATGAACTGTTTGCGACCGGGCCGCGCGAAGATTGGGTGGCGCGGCTGCGCGGCGCCGACATTGTCGCGGCGCCGATCAACACCCTCTTGGAAGCCGCAAACGATCCCGACGTGCTGGCCAACGGCTATGTCACCGAGATCGATTATCCCGAATACGGCAAGCAGTTGAAGGTGCACGGTTCGCCCTGGCATTTTTCCGAGACCCCGGCGCGGGTCGGTATCGCCCCGGCGCTTGGCGCGGACAACGATGCGATCCTCGGCGAGCTCGGCTACGGCCCGGCAGAGATCGAGAGCTTGCGGGACAGAAAAATCATCTGAACCCGTCAGCGCAGCATCCCCCTTACCCGGCCGCGACGCGGCCGACACCTTCGATGACCGTATCCCAGTCGTCCACTTCGCGGTCCTGCGGGTGGACCATGATGTGCTGCACGCCGGCCTCGGCATAAGCGGCGACCCGCTCGCGCATCATGCCGAGATCCCGGCCGTCCCAGTGCGAGCGGATCGAGATGGTGAACTCGGGTTCGGGCCGGTCGCGGCGCAGCCGCGCGATGACCGGCCTGGCCTCCGCCGGGGTCAGTTGGCTGCCGTGCCAGCCGTCGCCAAGGCGCACGGTGCGGCGGTGCGCCGCTTCGGAGCGGCTGCCGTGCCACATCGGGATCGGACTCACGGGTTGCGGCAGCATCGTCATCTCGCGGATCTCGGCGGGGATGTGTTTGGCCTGGAAAGTGACCGGGTCCTGCGACCACACCGCGCGCATCATCGCGATCCCCTCGTCCATGCGCCGGCCGCGCTCGTGAAAGGGCGCGCCAAGCGCGGCAAACTCGGCTTCCAGCCAACCGACCCCGACCCCAAGGATGAGCCGTCCGCCCGACAGATTGTGCAGGGTTGACAATTCCTTGGCGAGCGGCAGCGGATGGCGCATCGGCAGCACCAGGACGCTGGTGCCGAGCCGCACCCGCTCGGTTACGGCGG
>JBOHMF010000668.1:0-1520 GCA_050730055.1 Allostellaceae bacterium | reverse complement strand
ACTATCGGCTCTCGGCCAGGATGGTGCAGCGTTCCCATGGCCGTAGCGTCGTGGCCGCGGCGGCGTACCGGGCGGCGATCGTCCTAGCTGACGAGCGCACCGGGCTCGTTCATGATTACACGCGCCGCTCGGGCGTGCTGGCGACCGAGATCATGACACCGGAGGGCGCGCCGGCCTGGATGCGCGACCGGGCCCGGCTCTGGAACGGGGTCGAGGTCTCCGAGGTGCGGCGGGATTCCGTGCTGGCCCGGGAGGTTCAGCTCTCTCTGCCGCACGAGCTATCCGCCGAAGCGCGGGCGGCATTGGTGCGGGAGTTCGTGCAGGAGAACTTCGTCAAGCGCGGCATGGTGGCCGATGTCGCGCTGCATGCACCGTCGCGCCAGGGAGACCGGCGGAATCACCACGCGCATGTCCTGCTGACAACGCGGGAGATCACGCCGGAAGGTTTCGGCAGGAAGGAGCGGGGGTTCAATTCTCCGGAGCTTCTGCACGAATGGCGGGCCAACTGGGCGCGGATGCAGAACCGCTATCTGGCGCAGGGGCTCGGCGCCGAGGCACCGCGGGTGTCGCACCTGAGCTACGCGGCGCGCGGCATCGACAGAGTCCCCGGAAAGCATCTCGGGCCTTCAGCGACCACCCTCGAGCGGCGCCGGCAGACTACGGAACGCGGCCGGCTGAACCGCGGCGCGGCCGAACGTACGGCGCGCCTGAATACATTGCGCGAACGCCAGGATGCGATCGCGGCGAAGCTTGCGCCGCCGGATAAACGCCATCTCGGCCAGATCGCGGCAGAAATGGTCGGGCTCAAGGAGCGGCTGGAGAAGGCGAGGGCGGAGCAGCAGGCGGCCTTGCGGGGAACCCTCGACGCTCTGAAAGGCCGCCGTGCCGTCTCCGAGGAACGGATCGAACAGGCGACCCTCGTGCCGTTCGATCGCGAAGTGCGCGGCGCGGTGCGCGAGCTCGACCATGCCCGGCAGCAGGCCGGCATCAGCATGAAACCTGCGCTGATCCTGGCGTGGTTCCGCAGCCCCGGACGGATGCTCTGGAACAGCATGAAGCGCTCGGTCGCCGTCGATATCGCGACGTTCAAGCTGGACCGCGCGGCGCGAGCGCGGGAACAGGCCGCGGTGTGGGTACGCTCTCCGGAGGGGAGGAAATTCGTGGCGGAACGGGTGACGGCGCTTCGTTCCGAATACAGCGCGCTGCGCACCACCGAACGCCGCATCCGGCGCGGCATCGTTCGTCTCGAGCGCGATCTCAAGGCAGCAACCGGCATCGAGAAGGTGGCGCGGGCGTTGAAGGAGGGCGAGCTGGTGCAGAGCATGATGGTGCCGGCGCGGGCCCTGAACACGACCGACTACCTGAAGGTGGTGCAGGGCTCCCTGCGACAAACCGTGCAGCAACTTCAACCCCAGCAGGCGCAAAAGCTGCAACGGCTGCTCACGCTCGGCCTTGGCCTTGGAAGGGAACGGTGATGGAGCGCGAGCGCAAGCTCCGTTTTGCTATGCCCGGCTTCTGCA
>JBOHMF010000667.1:0-1527 GCA_050730055.1 Allostellaceae bacterium | reverse complement strand
GCCCGGCCATCCACGAGTATGTTTGAGAGACGTGGATGCCCGGAACAAGTCCGGGCATGACGATAATTCATCAGTATGGGCTGCTGCCGCCGCCGGGTTTTGGAGCCCCCTTCATCTCGGCCGCGGCGGCCTGCCCCGCCAGCGTCATAAAGCGGTTGTCGCCACCCACGGTGACAAACGTAAAGCCCAATTCGATCATCTTCTTGGCATTCGCCGCCGCGCCGCAATGCAGACCGGGCTGGATCTTGTGGCGGCGGCAGCTCTCGATCACCTGCTTGAAGATCGCCACGATCCACTCGTCGGTCTTGTCGACGCCGGGTCCGTAGCCGTAGGAGATCGAGAGATCGGAGGGGCCGATATAAACCGCGTCGAGCCCCTTGACCGAGAGGATCTGGTCGAGGTTCTCGACCGCCTCGCGGGTTTCGATCATGGCAAAGGCGACGACCGAATCATTCGCCTTGGCGTGATAGTCGGCGCCGGCATAGACGCTGGCGCGCACCGGCCCCGAACTGCGATAGCCCAAGGGGGCATAGCGCATCGCCCCGGCAAACTTCTCGGCCTCGGCGCGATTGTTGATCATCGGGCAGATGACGCCGGTGGCGCCGGCGTCGAGTGACTTCATGACGTGCGCCGGATCGTTCCACGGCACCCGCACCAGCGGCACCGTGTCGGTGGTGGAGATGCCTTGCAGCATCGTCACCATCTGCTGGTAATCGACCAGACCGTGCTGCATATCGACGACCAGCGAGTCCCAGCCCATGTGGGCCATGACCTCGGCGGCAAAGCTGGAGGGGATGCCACACCAGCTGTTGATGACGGCCCGGCCCTCGGCCCAGGCTTCCCGCACCTTGTTTGCCCGCATGTCCCAAACTCCTTGCTGCAAAGCCGGAACGATCCCGCCAGCGATCGGGCCGGAAGTCAAGACCGCTCGCACTCATGGGGGGACTTGACGGGAGCAGCGAACTAAACTAGAACGGGCGCGATGCGTTTTGGGTTTGTTCCTCACTTTTGTCCGGGGCGCCGATGCTGACCAGAAAACAGCGCGAGCTGCTGCTCTATATCAACCAGCGGCTCAACACGACGGGTGTCTCGCCGTCCTTTGACGAGATGAAGGACGCGCTCGCGCTCAAATCCAAATCGGGGATTCACCGGCTTGTCAGCGGTCTCGAGGAGCGCGGCTTTATCCGCCGGCTGCCGCACCGCGCCCGCGCGCTCGAAGTGCTGAAGCTGCCGGAAGAGAGCGGGGTCGCGACCGCGCGCACGGGGACCCTGACGGAGGAACGCACCCGCTTCTCGCCGACTGTGATCCGGGGCGATTTCAGGGCCGCGCTGCCCGGTTCGCCGGTGGCGCCCGATGCCGAGACGGTCGAACTGCCGCTCTATGGCCGCATCGCCGCCGGAACGCCGATCGAGGCGCTGCGCGACCAGAGCGCGACGCTCGGCGTGCCCGCGGCGATGCTCGGCCAGAGCGGCGAGCACTACGCCCTCGAAGTCGCCGGCGACAGCATGATCGAGGCCGGCATCTTC
>JBOHMF010000666.1:0-1529 GCA_050730055.1 Allostellaceae bacterium | reverse complement strand
TCGTTAAGCAGGGCTAGTCTTACTGCGTCAGAAAATTTTTCGCTGCTGTTGGTTTTTCATTGGTACTGAGCAACACGGACATCGCGGCAATTTCCTGACGAGAGCGGCGATCAGTCGGCGGCGAACGGTGGCGATCGAGTTGGGAATGTGCCGCTCGGGACGTAAGGGCGGAGCCTCTGGGTCGATAACCGTCGGATATCGCAGATGGCGGGAACGGCCAGGTGCAACGAGGTCCTGAGGGGGGAATCGCGGCCCGCTCGGCGATCAGGAAACCGTAAGCGGCAATGCACAGTGTCGCGTGGTGGTGGAAGCCGCGCCATCCACGCCCCTCGAAGTGGCCAAGCCCGACCTCCTGTTTCAGCTCTTGATAATCGCGCTCGATGCGCCAGCGCAATTTGGCCATGTCGACGAGGCGGCGGAAGCTGATGTCTTCCGGCAGAGTCGAGAGCCAGTATTTGGTCGGCTGATTCTCGGCCTCGGGCCACTCGATCAGCAGCCATTCTTCCGGCCGCGGTTCGGTCAGCCAATAATCGCGATGGGCGATGCGAACGCGCACGCGAGCAAACCGCGAGGATAATCGCTCGGCCGTGCCTTCCCGCCATTCGATCGTGCGCCAAGCGCGCGAGGGAAGGCTACGGGCGAGCGCCTTGACCGAAACTGGTCGATGGTTGCCGTCACGGCGGATCAGCTTCGGCGGCCGTCCCTGACCTGACCATTTCTTCGCCGCCAGCGGCCCCTTGCCGGCTGCCCACACCGACGTGTTCGGCATAATGCCGACGACGTAGGATAACCCCAGAACCGTCATGGTGGCACGCAGATCGGTATCGGCCCCATAGCCGGCGTCCATCAGCACGACGCCGCGCGGCAGGCCGGCCGCGCACGCCCAACGTAGCTGCGCCAGCGCGATCTGTGGTTTGGTCTTGAATCTGATCTCCTTGGGCACACCGGTCTTGCGCCTCCGGGTGCGATCCGTCGCCCATTCTTTCGGCAGATACAGCTGGTACGCCACCGGCAGGCTCGCGGCGTGATTGGCCAGCGACAGTGACACCGCAACCTGGCAATTGTCCTGCTTGCCGAGTTGGCCGCAATATTGCCGCGCCACACCCACCGAATGCCGCCCCTGCTTGGGAAACCCCGTGTCATCGATGATCCACGCCTCAATCGGCCCATGCCGCTCGATCGCAGGCAGCACCATCTCGCGCACTTTGGCCAAGACGTCCTCATCCGACCAAGGCGCCTCTCCGACGAAATGCAGGAGCGATTGATGCTGCGCCCCAACGCGCGCCGGCGCCGTCACTGCCGCCATCGGCTCCACACTCTTGCGCTCGCACGGCATCACCAAGCCCGTGCAATAATCCCGCAGCGGTCGCTTCCTGTCCGTATGCCCGATCACGCTCGCCAGTCCCTCGACATAATCCACAAATTGCGACTCCGTATCCCCTGCCTGCTGATTCATCTCAGTCCCTCCACTGAAAACGAATCGCCCATAATATCAGATGCTTGCCGATCGCTCCTGGTCGCGCTTTTTC
>JBOHMF010000665.1:0-1530 GCA_050730055.1 Allostellaceae bacterium | reverse complement strand
AACAGGACCTGCGCGGAATGGTGCGCCCTGTTGGAGGGGACCGACGCCTGTTTTGCGCCGGTGCTGACGACTGACGAGGCACCCCGGCACCCGCACCACCGGGCGCGCGGCACCTATATCGAGATCGACGGCATCTGCCAGGGCGCGCCGGCGCCGCGCTTCAGCCGCACCCAACCGGAGGTGCCGATCCCGCCAACGCCGGCCGACCCGGCAACCGCCGCGCAGGCCCTTCAGGGCTGGCTTGACCCGGCCGAGATCGCCGCCCTTAAATCCGCCGGAACAATCGGCTAGGCGGGCGGGAGGATGGCGCGCGATGGAAACGGTGGGGATCGGGTTTCATTTTGAGGATCTGCCGGTCGGCCGGCAGTTCCGAACGATCGGGCGCACCATCACCGAGGCCGACATCACCGGCTTTGTCAATTGCACCGGCATGGTCGAGGTGCTGTTTACCAATCTCGCCTTTCTCGCGGAAGAGAGCGACATCAAGGGGCGCCTGGCGCCGGGTGCGCTGGTGTTCGCCTTTGCCGAGGGCCTGTTGATGCAGGCGACGATGCAGCACACCGGCCTCGCCTTTCTGCACATGGAACTCGATGTCAAAACCCCGGTTTTTGCCGGCGACACGATCCATGCCGAATGCGAGGTGATCGAGGCGCGGCTGTCAGCGAGCCGACCCGGCCGCGGCCTTGTGCGCACGCGCGTCAATGTCGTCAAGGAAGACGGCGCGCTCGCGCTCACTTATACGCCGCTGCGCTTTGTCCGCTGCCGCGGCGCGGCGCACGCATAAAACAGCCGCCGCGTTTGCGGCGCACCTCGGCGACCAAGGGTGCGAGGTCAGGCCAAGGCCGGCCGCGAACCCGCACCCGCGTGATCGCCTGGATTACCGCACCGGAGAGAACGCCGGCGCGATCAGCAGCTTGTTTTCCTGGCGCAGCGGCCGCACCCCGGCCTGCGGCGGCCACCCGGTGCCGGGCCGGCGCGATTCCGCACGGACGCGGACCCGCTCGTTGGCGTCCTTATAGACCCAGATATGGGTGAACCGATTGAGGCCGCCGAGTTCGCTGGTCCAGCACGCAGCCAGCGGGGAGAGCCGTTCGCGCTGCTCGATGACCTTGCCCCACGCCTCCAGCACCTTGGGGAGATCGCCCGGAGCGTAGGTGTAGGTGCGCATCTCGTAGACGTTCCCGCTGCCGTAATCGCGGCTGCCCAGGGAGCGCATAAACGGCGCCGGGATCATGATCTCGGCCTCCTGCGCGACAATCAGATCCTGGCCGCCGGGGAGCGCGTTGCGTTCGGCGTCTTGCGCCAGCGCCGCGCGCACCCGCGTGCGATGTTGCAGGTCGTCATAGGGATAGACGTGGACAACCTGATTGAGCGGTCCGAACTCGGTGTGCCAGAACGCCCCCAGTTTGGAGTGCTTCTCGCGCAGCGGCAGCCGCTTGGCGTAGCGCTCCTCGAATTCGGCCACGCTGCCGGCGCGCAGGGTATAGGTCCGCACTTCATAGATCATTGACGCCTCCTCCAGTCTGCAAG
>JBOHMF010000664.1:0-1540 GCA_050730055.1 Allostellaceae bacterium | reverse complement strand
GGCGAGCTCGACGCGGAGATTCGCGGCGAGGCGCATCTCGACGGGCCGGGCAAGGGCGGCATTGCCGAGTTCACCAAGCCGGAAGCGGCGACCCTAACGCTGAAGCCCGGCGTCCTATTCCCGACGGCGCATACGCTGGCGCTGATCGCCGCCGCGCAGGCACATCAGCAGTTCATCTCGCGGTATGTCTTCGACGGCTCGGATGTCGAAAACGCCGGACAGGTCTCGGCCTTTATCGGTGGCGCGCTGCCACCGCCGGGGCCCAAGGCGACGAAGCCGCTCAACGACCCGATCATGCAACACACCAGCTGGCCGGTCCGGCTGGCATTCTTTCCGGCCACCGACAGCAATGCGGCCGATCAGGCCGAACCCGATTACGAGCTCAGCATGCGGCTGCTGGATAACGGGGTGACCCAGGACATGAAGCTCGATTACAGCGACTATGTGATCGACGCCACCCTGAGCGACATCAAGAAATTGCCGCGCCCCGGCTGCTAATCGGCGCCGCTCGGATTAGTTACCAAATATTAAGGTCCGTGAACGTAACTAGCGGTCGGACGGCCTGTTGCGGCCGGCGATAGGACGGGAAATCCGGTTCCGGCCCGTATAATCTTTTAACTAGTTATCCTTAGGATCGGGGCCTGCCGAGTTTTCGGACGCGTAGCAGTCGGGGACGGGAACATTCATATGACCAGCAAGCGGGTCCTGATCGTCGAAGACAACGATCTCAACATGAAGCTCTTCCACGATCTGCTGGAAGCGCACGGGTACGATATTTTGCAGACCAAGGATGGCATGGAAGCGCTGAAACTGGCGCGCCAGCATCATCCGGACCTGATCTTGATGGACATCCAACTTCCCGAAGTGTCCGGCCTCGAAGTGACCAAATGGATCAAGGAAGACGAGGAGCTGCGCGCCATCCCGGTGATCGCGGTGACCGCCTTCGCCATGAAGGGCGACGAAGAGAAGATCCGCGAAGGCGGCTGCGAGGCCTACATCGCGAAGCCGATCTCGGTCGCCAACTTCCTCCAGACTGTGGCCCGCTTCCTGAATTGAGCGAAACGACATGTCCGCCCGCATCCTGGTCGTCGACGACGTCGATGTGAACGTCAAGCTGCTCGAAGCCAAACTGGCGAGCGAGTATTTCAACGTGCTTGCCGCGAACGACGGCGAGAACGCCCTCCGGATTGCCCAGGAAGAGCGGCCCGACCTTATCCTGCTCGACGTCATGATGCCGCGCATGGACGGGTTCGAAGTCTGCCGCCGGCTCAAGGCCGATGCGCGCACGTCCGACATTCCGGTGGTGATGGTCACGGCGCTGACCGAAGCCGCCGACCGCGTTCGCGGGCTCGAAGCCGGCGCCGATGATTTCCTCTCCAAGCCGGTCAATGACATTGCGCTCTTTGCGCGGGTCCGCTCGCTCGTGCGGTTGCGCCGCATGATGGAAGAGTGGCGCCACCGCGAGGAAGTCTACGACCAGTTCAATGCCCTCTTCGATCGGGAGGCTCCGGCCGAGGATCGCGGTCCCGCGCGCATCCTG
>JBOHMF010000663.1:0-1544 GCA_050730055.1 Allostellaceae bacterium | reverse complement strand
GATCCTACCGTCCAAATCCCGTTCTCCATGCCTGAGCGACAGACATGGGCATTGGCACAGCAGGCCGAGCAGTTACGACGGATCAACCTGAGATAGTTATGGAAACCGCCTCTTAGGAAGTGACGGATCGGATCTGCGAGGAAAGGCGCCCGCCGGATTGCCGGCGGATCAACCGGCCTCGCCGGATTGCGCGAGCAGGACATCGCGGGCGCGGTTGATCTGGATTGCCAGATAATCCGAGCCGCCGTGGTCGGGGTGCAGCTTCATCATCAGCCGGCGGTGCGCGTCCTTGATTTCGGCGGCGCCGGCGCCGGGCGCGAGACCGAGGACGGCATAGGCTTCCGCGACGCTCATTGCGCCGGCGGCGGGTCGGGCGGCGCCGGGTCCTTCGTTGTGCAGTTCCTCGCGCCAGTCCGCACGGGTACGGTCGAGATAGGCTTCGAGGAGACGCGCGCCCTCCTCATCCGTGGCCCGGCACTCGCGCAGCAGGGCGAGAAGCTCGGCGGTTCCGAGCTCGTCGAGGCGCATCCCCGAAAAGCGGCCGGCGAGAATGGTGCCGCTCATCGCGCCGCTGTCGTGATCGAGGGTCATGCGCAAAAACGGTGTCGTCACCGTCGAGGTCTGGCCGCTGCCGCCCGCGCCGCTGCCGCCAAAACCGCCGCCCATCCCGCCCATGCGGAAGGCCGAGCGGAAGGCGCCCTGAAAGCTGCCAAAACGCCGGCGGCGCAGGAAGAAAAACCACAGCAGCGGCAGCGGCAGAAAGAACACGAAAACCCCGGCAAAGATGGTGAGGACGGTGAGCGCAATCGCCGCCAGGACCAGACCGGCGATCTTGATCCCGCGCGCCAGGCGCAGCGGGTCGGCATTGACAAACAGATAAAGCAGCCACAACAGCGCACAGAGAATGGCAACACCGCCGCCGAGATAAAGGACCGCTTCCATCAGCCTAGGGCTTCCCGCGTACAGGTGGGTCTTCAGCCCGCGGGCTTGACCCGCGGGTGGGCCGCAACTGTGCGGTCAGCCGCAACACAGCGCCGCCCCGCTTTTCGCCGTAGGCGGCGAGCGCGCGATAACCGCCGGCGGCGTAGACCGCGACCGCGCCGAGGAGCTCCTTGAGCCGATCGGCGCTGGCCAGATCAAAGGAGAGACAGGCGCCACCCGACAGTTTTGCGATCTGGTGAAAGGCATCGCCGGCATGCCGGTCGCCGCCCTCGTGAAACAGAAACACCGGCACGCCGAGGAGGCCGAGTTGGCCGGCCAATCCGCACAGCCGGTCGAGATTTTCCTCCATCGCATCGCCGACAAAGACGAGCGCGTTGACGCGGCGCCGGCCGGTCTCGGCGATCGCGTGGGCAAGCACGCGCTCGATCTGGGTCTCGCCGCCGACGCAGAACACCGAGCGCATCGCCCGGTGCAGGTCGGCGGCGGTGGTCATCCAGCGGCTCGCCTTGCATTCGGCAAAGCCGCGATAAAAGACCAGCTGGATTTCGAGCCCGCCGAGCGCCGCCGTCGCCTCGAACATCTCGCCCTGGATCTTGCAAGCG
>JBOHMF010000662.1:0-1551 GCA_050730055.1 Allostellaceae bacterium | reverse complement strand
GGACAAGCCTTGTGCCGGGCACCCACGTCTTTTTTTAAGCAACATCAAAGACCCGGGGCATGCTTTTCCGCAGCCAGAAGGACCTGGCATGCCAGAAGAGGCCAATTCAGCCAATACATCATCAAATCATACCCGAGGCTTAGCAGATAGAGCGGGACGAAAAACTTGAAGTATATGGATTGATAGTAGCGGCATTCCACCGATCTGACAACCAGTCCAGCCTCGGTATGGATTTTTGCCATGGCCGATGCATCACAGTATCGGTAAAATGCCGGAAACCCGCAGTGGCCAGACCATTCGGGGAAAAATGCGAACAGCAACCGGTGCGCGATCTTGTCCGGAATGATCCGATTGAGCACCGAGAATGGCGAAAATCGTGCGGGAAATACGTGAATGCAGACGCCGCGGGCGGTCAGGACGCGATGAATTTCTCTGACTGCCGCGCGCGGGTCGCGCAGGTGTTCCAAGACGGAGCGGGTTACCACGACCTCCACCGATCCGTCCCGCAACGGCACCGCTCCGCAAACATCGCCGACGATCTTGAGATCCGCTGATTTATTGGCGCCGATCTGAGTTTGCAGAATGTCGAGAGCAATCACCGTGCACAACTCTCGCGCCGGCAGAAAATCAATAAACGGGGAGTTCCGGCCGCCACCGATGTCGAGTACCCGTGTTGGCGGGGTGCGGCTCACGATTTCTGCGGCGGCACGGAGCTCATGGGCGTGCAAAAGGCTGCGGGTAAAGCGGCTCGGCAAAGCACTCTCTATCCGATTGCAGACATCCTCGTTGTGCCTAACCAGCCATTTGCCGAATTTCGCTAGCATGACTGATCCGTTATGAGAAGATTAGCCGGCGCCACTTTGCGCAACGCGGGGTGAGTGTAGCTCCCCTCCCCGGCAGCGAAAAGAGGATCGGCCATTGCGACGCCGGGGCCGGACAGAGGCTGGCGGATCGCCGGGTTCGAGACATCGCCCGCCGGCACGGCTCCGCGCCGATCGACCGCCCCTCGGCGATCCGCCGCATGGGCCGGTCTTTTCGCCCGGGAGAACCTTCCCCGACACTGCCGCAGAGGCCGCACTCCGTCCTGCGTTCAGGCGGGCGCGTATCCGCCTGGACACCCGCCGGCAGGGGTTGCCCATCTTTCCTGCGACCGCTTCCCGCAGGCTCCTGTGGATCTCCAGCAGGTTTTCAGGCCGAGATCTGTTCGAGAACCGCGCGGCGCTGGTTGATGCCAAACCAGAGCAGGAGAAAGGCCGGGAGCAGGGCGCCGGGGATCGTGATCCAGGCAAACCAGCCGATAAACCCGCCCTCGACGGTCGCCGCGTACAACGCACCCGCGATGATCGGGCCCACCACGGCGCCGATATGCCCAAGCCCGTCGGTCAGCCCGACGCCGGTCGTGCGCAGCCGCGTCGGAAAGCTCGCGGCACAATAGTTGTACAGATTGAAGAGCAGGACAAACGACGAACCGACCACGATTGTGACCAGGATGAACGACAGAACGATCGAGTGGAACGCGAAGAAGATCCACAAGGCTGCAATGTTGACCAG
>JBOHMF010000661.1:0-1556 GCA_050730055.1 Allostellaceae bacterium | reverse complement strand
AGCCTGGCGGATCATCTGGAGATAGGTCTTGTAATCGGTGGGAAAATCGGGGCAGTCGGCGTCTTTCTGGGGTTTCGGAGGCAGCGCTCCGCCGCCGGTCGAGGCTGAGGGAGCGCGGTGGGCCGGATCGGGCAGGGGCGGCTCGGCGGGCAAGGCGGGGAGATCGCCTACGGCCTTTTCCGGGTGGCTGAGCCGTTCGGCGATCGCGGGCGGCGCGGGGCGGAAGGGATTGCCGAGGCCTTGGGCGCGAGCCTCGCCCAGCGCGTCAAGCAGAGACGGCGTGCCGAAGTGGCGCAGATCGCTGAACATGCGAGCCAGCCGCCGGAGCCGCAGCGCCGCCCGCTCGATAGCCTCATCCACCCAGAGCTGGCGGGCAAAGACGCCCAGCAGACGGGAAGCCCGCTGCGCTCCGGCAAGCGGGTTTGCGGGGCGGAGGCTGGTCTGCGGAAAGACGGCGCAGGCGCGCATCAGCCCGGCGCGTTCCTGGTTGACGCGGTCGAGCAGGATGCCGATCCAGCGCCAGGCAGCCTGGGCGATGGCTTGGGCGAGCTTGCCTTCGTCTTGCGGGTAATCCGGATCGAGCGCGCGATCGACGGCATTGAGATGGTCCTGAAAGCTCTCCGCCTGCCGCTCGCGGCGGGCTAAGGCCGCAAGCGAGGCGCAAGCCCACGGGCGGCGACGCGGCAGCGCCGAGGCGCGGCGGGGCGAAGCCGAGGCGGTCAGCAGGTTGCGGCGGTTGGCGGCTAGACGGCGCGGCGTCAGCCGGTAGCGGACCTCTTTCGGGACAGTATTGGCCTTCTGCAGGTTGCGCCGGCTGGCGGAGAGCACCTTCTCGGAGACCGTGTAGTTGCGCTTGGTTGTGGCTGCCATGAGGATTTCTTCCGGGATGCACCGGCCAGCATGACAGACCTGGATGAGACAATGGAGACCGGCGGGAAAGATGAGACGGGTTTTTTGATTCCCCGCCGTAGCGGCGCCGTCCCGGCGGCAGGTAGCGACCGGGTGGCGCAGACGCGGCGCACTGTGCCGTGTCTGCGGCCAGGGAATTAAGGCACTGACAAATGCTTAGCGGGCTAATCAGTGAAATCCACAAGGGCTGCCGGCTGACGCCGGACCCGCTGGGCGGGGACATCATGAATCCGCAGTCGCTTCCCGACTGCGCCGGGACCTTCGGCAACCGCCCCGACCATGTCGGGATCTTCGACTACGCATACCCGCTCAATAACCCTACGACCCTTGTCGATCCCCTGGGGCTGGATAGCTACCGGTTGCTGTTCCGCGTGACTCAGTCTGGCCATGTTCTCTCTCATACCTGCTTAACTTTTCTTCTTATTCCGCCGATAGACCTTTAGGAATCGAACCCCGTTGATACATGCCCTGGCGCGGGGCGCGGCCCTCTGGCGGAGGAAAGAACTATGACGGTTGAAGATCTTCTGCGCAAAGCATCCGAATCCGGCGCGTCAGACCTGCACCTGAAAACAGGCAATTACCCGTATATCCGGGTTGATGGCGTCTTGCACCAGCTCGCGGAGTTCTCACATCTAACAGCCGAGGCT
>JBOHMF010000660.1:0-1559 GCA_050730055.1 Allostellaceae bacterium | reverse complement strand
AGCCCGACCTCACCCTTGGCCGCCTCAAAGCAGCTCTCGATGGTCCAGCGCGTGCCCGCCACCCGCACCAGTTCGGCCAGCGTTGTCGCCGCCGGGGAGAGGGTAAGATAGAAAGTGAATTCCTCGGGCTTTTTGATTTTGCGGCGGATCAGCAGACCCTTCTGCCAGCCCGGGGCGGCCTCGGCATAATCGGGCAGATAGGCCCAGTCGTAGCGCCGCGGCCCCTTGGCGCCGTTACCGGCCGACAGGCGCCGCCACGCCCGAGCCGACACATCTTCGCGCCAGTCTCCGACCGGTTTGAAGCCGAGCCTTTGGGCCCTGGTCACCGTCATCACATAGCCGCGCCCGTGGCTCTCGACACAGAGGCGCAACCGATAATCGGCGCCATAGACACTGTCCCCGACCACCCAGGCGCGCGGCACCCGGCTGCAAACGCACGCTCCAGCATCCGGCGCCCGAGCCGGGGCTTGATGGCAAAGCCAACCGCCTGCGGCACCCCGGCCGCAGCGCGCCGCGCGGGATCGGTGGCCCCGCGTTCCGGCAGGTAGAGCGCCCGGTCGATCAGCGTCTGGCCGTGCCGGCTGGCATAGCCGAGAAAAACCCCGATCTGGCAGTTCTCGATACGTCCCGCCGTCCCGGAATACTGGCGCTGCACCCCGCAGGACTTGGTCCCCTTCTTCAGAAAGCCGGTCTCGTCCAGAACCAGAACCGCTTGATCATCCCCCAGGTGTTCGATGACAGAGGCGCGCAGATCATCGCGCGCCCGATCGGCCTCCCAGTGCACCCGCGCCAGAAAGTCCTGCACCCCGTCGGGGGTGCGGTCGCCGGCCCTCTCGGCCAACTGCCAGCCGTTCTTGCGCTCCACCGGCGCCAGCAGCCCGCGCAGATAGGCCAACGCCCGCCGACGCGGCTCAACCCGCCCAAAGCGCCCCCCGATCCGTTCCATTACCGTATCCAGACCCCGCGCCCAGCGCTCGGCATCTTCCCGCCTCATCCCCAGCACCTCCTCATACCGAGGTCAACGCTCAAACCCGGCTGTAGTACTACAATGACATGGAGAGCATTCCTGATCCCGCTGGCGGCAAAGCGCTGCTGATCGGACTGGAGGCCTTTATCCCGCTGCGGGCGGAGATCGCGCCCGGGCACGATGTCGTCACGGTCGGGTACGGCCGCCTCGCCGCAGGCGGCTGGTATCTGGTGCGCCGCGTCAACGGCTATTACGATCTTCGCCAAGTCGCGGCGGATCGAGCGCTGGTGTCGACGCGCTCGATCCGAACCTCGCCCTTCGCAGAGGATCGGGATGCGGTCTTTTTCGCCTGGTATGACGCGAACAAGGCGCCGGCGCACGACACGGCCTGGATCTACAAATCCTCGGCAGCAACCGCGATCGGTGCTGCGCCACGCTCAGTATCCGTCCGGAGACTTTATCAAGGCATGAGGCGGATGGAAGCCCATTTGAGAAAGGCGAGGGCATTGGGATTGCGGTTCTCCCAATCCTTGGCGAGCCTGCGGCAGCGGTTGAGCCAGCCGATCGTGCGTTCGACGATCCAGCGTCTGGG
>JBOHMF010000659.1:0-1582 GCA_050730055.1 Allostellaceae bacterium | reverse complement strand
TAGCAGATTTGATCGAGAGTGCGGGCAGGGGAGGGCCGTGTCGCGTGGCGACCTGCCTTACGCGGCTGCCTTCCACTTGATGGAACAGCCGATCGATGGCACCTGCCCAGGCGGCGCTTCGCCGGTCGCGGCAATGGCACGCATCGCTTCCAGCAATTCCCGCCGCGCGCCGGCCGGCGGCGGCGAGGTGCGGCCTTCGTCGAGGCGACCGCGATATTTCAGTCGGCGGTGCGCGTCGTAGCCGAAGAATTCGGGCGTGCACACGGCGCCATAGGCCCGTGCGACCGACTGGTCCTCGTCGTGCAGATAGGGGAACGGAAACGCATGCGCCCGCGCGAAGCGCTGCATCGCCTCAAAGGAGTCCGCGGGATAGGCGCCGGCATCGTTGGAGCAGATTGCCGCGAAGCCGATATCCTCAGCCATCAGCGTACGAGCATCGGCGACGAGGCGGTCGATCACCGCCTTCACGTAGGGGCAGTGGTTGCAGATGAAGACGATCACCGTGCCTTTGTCACCGGCGATGTCGTGGAGCGTGTAAGTCCGCCCGTCCGTGCCCGGCAGCCGGAAATCATCGGCAGCCGTGTCCAGCGTCAGCGGCGATGGCGTTGCGACCATGGGGTCCGCTCCTCGGGCTCAGCCTCCATGTCGACGTCAGACCGGTAGGCTGTTGTGTTTCCGCAAGCTCTTGTCGAAAGCGGATTCGGGGGCGAAACGGCGCACGATTCTTACCTGGCGCGCCAGCCTTCCGGCGGTGTAGCGTCTTCTCGGTACTGCCGCCGTTGCCGCCTTCACGACCGTCTCTGCCACCACCTCGGGAGCGTCGCCGGCTTCGACACCGTTCCGCATCTGCACTTCCATCCCAGCACGCACCGAGTTGTAGGCCGCAAGCGACCGATCGGGCTTCGCCAAATTTTCTTCGAACGACGTGCGGGTAAAGCCGGGCTCGACCAGCCCAACCCGAATTCCGAACGTGCGCAGTTCGTGATCGAGCGATTCCGAATAGCCTTCGATAGCATGCTTGGTCGATGCATAGAGAGCATTGTAGGGGGCCGGAATCAGGCCCATGATGGAACTCATATTGATGATGCGCCCCTTCTGTTGACGTCGCATTGTCGGCAACACCGCGTTGGTCACGCGGAGAACGCCGAAGACATTCACGTCGAACAGCGCCTGAGCCTGGGCGGTCGAGGATTCCTCCGCGCCACCGAGCAAGCCGATGCCGGCATTGTTGACAAGCAGGTCAATGCGCCCGGCCTCGGCCAGCACCTCCTCGACCAATTTTGCCACGGACGCATCATCGGTTACGTCGCAGGACAGCATAGTAACGCCGTCGGATCTTTCGGCGACCGCGCGACGGCTGGTTCCGAACACGCGAAAGCCCGCGTTCTGCAGGGCTTTCGCCGTTGCGTGCCCGATGCCGGAGGATGCCCCTGTCACCAGAGCGACGCCAAGATTGGTCCTGTTCATAGAAATCACTCCTCTCTTTGTGCTGGATTGGGTTCGAGATCTGCAACAAGGGAGACGCCAGCTCGATAGTCCGACGGATCAAGCGTAAACTTCCACGATCCACTAGCGAGTGACA
>JBOHMF010000658.1:0-1584 GCA_050730055.1 Allostellaceae bacterium | reverse complement strand
GACGACATCGCCGCGGCGGCGGCGGCGATCCCGCCCGGCGCCTGCGCGATCCTCCTCTCGCATACGCCGCAGGTCTATGCGCAGGCAGCGTCGGCCGGCTTTGACCTGATGCTCTGCGGTCACACCCACGGCGGGCAGATCTGCCTGCCCGGCGCCGTCCCGCTGACACTCGGGGGGGTGCTGCCGCGCCGGATCGGAGCGGGAGCGTGGCGCCACCGCGCCATGGCGGGGTACACCTCGACCGGTCTCGGCTCCTCGATCGTGCCGGTCCGCTTCAACTGCCGGCCGGAAATCGCGCTGCATCGCCTGTGCCGTCCCACGCCCGCGCACGGGAACGCGCCGCCCTGACCGTCCCGGGTTTGCTTTGGCCAAAAAGGGCGGCCAGCGCGCCGCGCTCGGCCCCGGAGGGCAGCGCCGCCGCAGGCTGACAGAGCCAGTGCGCAACATCGGCAGCGACGAGCGGAGCTTCGCGGTCGCGCAGGAGCATATGATAGCCGTGGCGGTAATAGGCGAAGCGCGCCTGCGGGTCGCGCAACCTCTCGACAAAATATTGCATCGCCCGCTTTGGAATGATCTCGTCGTGATGACCATAGAGGACGAGGACTGGCCCGTTGAGGCGCGGCGCCGCAGCCACCGCCCGATCCATCAGATTGACGAGGCCCCAGATCGTATCGACCCGCGTTGTCTTGATGACGAGCGGATCGCGCGCCAGCGCGCGCAGCATCGCGATGTTGTCCGAGGGCCAGATGTGCAACTGCTGGCCGGTCAGCGTGAGACCCGGCGCGACACGCACCGCGACCCACAACAGGAGACGTGGCAACAGCTTCATCGTTCCGCGGCCCCACACCGCCGGCGCCACCAGGATGACACCATCGATGGGGGAAAGCGGAAGCCCCGCCGCGCCGGTCGCGGTCAGAATCGCGACGGCGCCGCCCATGCTTTCGCCCAACAGGTAGAGCGGCGCACCCGGATAGCGGCGGCGCAGGATCTCGATGGCGGTGAGGGCATCATCCGCGAGCGCCTCGCTGCCCCGCCAGCGCCCGCGCCCGGGCGCTGCGCCAAAGCCGCGCTGATCATAGGCGTAAGTGGCGATGCCCTCTTTCGCCCACAGGGCGGCGGGTCCGGCAAAGGCGTGGCTGTAGTCGTTGAACCCGTGCAGGGCGAGGACGACCGCTCGCGGCTTCCCCGGCGGCAGCCAGCGGGAGAGCGGCAGACGCTCGCCATCGGTGGTGACAAAACGATCGGCGGTGAAGTGCGGACCTGCGGCCGGGGGATTCGCCCGCTCGGGCGGTGCGAGACCGGCAGGCGGCGCGGGCAGCGGTGCGCAGGCGGCGAGCAGCAGCAGAGCGAGCAGCAGCAGAAAGGTGACCGCGACCGGCGCGGCGGCCCGGATCGCCAGGGCGCGCAGGATGGCCGAGCGGATCGCTGCCAAAGGGATTGTTGCCAAAGGGATTGTTGAACATGCTGCGGCAAGGCGTATCATCGCGACCGCTCGCCTGATTATGCGCACAGGCGGGTTCGCCGGCTGCAAGATTCCTGCTCCATGACACCGCTAGAAACCATTTCTGTCGAGGGAAGAGTCGT
>JBOHMF010000657.1:0-1600 GCA_050730055.1 Allostellaceae bacterium | reverse complement strand
GGCCAGGATCCTGGTCGCCGGCGACAATTTCGGCTGCGGGTCAAGCCGCGAGCACGCGCCCTGGGCGCTCCTCGATTTTGGCATCCGCGCCGTCATCGCGCCGAGCTTTGCCGATATCTTCTACAACAACTGCTTCAAGAACGGCCTCCTGCCGATCGCGCTGCCGCAAGCCGAGGTCGATCACCTGATGGAGGACGCTCATAAGGGCGCCAACGCGGTTCTCTCGATCGATCTGGCAAACCAGACGATCTCGCGGCCCGACGGAGCGGTCGTGCATTTCGACCTCGACCCGTTCCGCAAGCATTGCCTCTTGAACGGCCTCGACGACATCGCCCTTACGCAGCAGAAGACAGCGGCGATCGATCGCTACGAAGAGGAGCGCCGGACCCGGCAGCCCTGGCTCTATGGCCTGACCCGCGCCGGAGGATGAGATGGCCGCCAATCGCAAGGTGCTGGTGCTGGCGGGCGATGGCATCGGCCCGGAAATCATGCGCGAGACGTTGCGCGTCGTCGAGTTTTTCGACCGCCGCCGCATCGCCAGTTTTGACATCGCTGAGGGTCTGGTCGGTGGCGCCGCGATCGACGCCGAGGGGGTGCCGTTGGGTGAGGCGACACTGGCGCAGGCGCAGGCGAGCGATGCGATCCTGTTTGGCGCGGTCGGCGGTCCCAAATGGGACGCGCTGCCCTTCGAGTTGCGCCCGGAGCGCGGCATCCTGCGCCTGCGCAAAGAGTTGGATCTGTTCGCCAATCTGCGCCCCGCCCTGGTCTTTGAGGCGCTCGCCGATGCCTCCAGCCTGAAGCGCGAACTGGTCCTCGACCTCGACCTGTTGATTGTGCGCGAGTTGACCGGCGGCATCTATTTTGGCGAGCCGCGCGGTATCGAGCGGCTCGCCGACGGCACCCGCCGCGGCATCAACACCGAGGTCTACAGCGAAAGCGAGATCGAGCGGGTCATCCGCACCGCCTTTGAGCTGGCGCGCAAGCGTCGCGGCCGGCTTGTCGAGGTTGACAAGGCCAATGTCATGGAATCGGGCGGGTTGTGGCGCGAGGTTGCCGAACGCCTGCGCGCGGCCGATTATCCCGATGTCGCGCTGTCCTTTTTGTATGCCGACAATTGCGCGATGCAGCTGGTGCGCAACCCCAAGCAGTTTGACGTGATCGTCACCAGCAATCTGTTTGGCGACCTGTTGTCGGATTGCGCGGCGATGCTGACCGGTTCGCTCGGCATGCTGCCCTCGGCCTCGCTCGGCGCCCCTGATGCCGCAGGGCGGCGGCGGGCGCTCTACGAGCCGGTCCACGGCAGCGCCCCCGATATCGCCGGGCGCGATCTCGCCAACCCGCTCGCCTGCATCCTGTCCTTTGCGATGATGCTGCGCACTTCGTTTGACATGACCGCCGAGGCTGCGCTGATCGAGAACGCGGTGCGCCGCGCCCTTGCTGCCGGGGTGCGCACCAGCGACATCGTGCAGCCAAACACGGCGCGGGTCTCGACCCGGGTTATGGGCGACACCGTGCTGCGCGAACTCGAAAAGGCGGCTTGAAGGAATGCGCGCCAGCGTCGCGCTTTTGCGCCGTCACCTCCGATACCCCGGTCGCGGCG
>JBOHMF010000656.1:0-1602 GCA_050730055.1 Allostellaceae bacterium | reverse complement strand
AGCTGATGGAGTTCCCCTTTGCCGGCGCCGCCGGGTTCTGGCGCTGGGTCGATCTGTGCGAAGAAGGCGGGGTCGATTCGTTGTGGCAGACCGATCGCATCGTCAGCCGCGCGCCGATCCTCGAAGCGATGAGCGTAATGGCCGCGCTCGCCGGCCGCACCCGCCGCCTCAAATTTGGCGTCAACGTCCTTTCGCTCGCCTTTCGCGATCCGGTGCTGGTAGCGAAGCAATGCGCGACGATCGACGTGTTGTCGGAAGGCCGCCTCTTGCCCGCCTTTGGCATCGGCAGCCCGGTGGCGCCGGAATGGCGGGCGCTCGTCCTTGACACAAAAACGCGCGGGCGCAAGACCGACGAGGCGCTGGAGATCATCGCCCGGCTGTGGCGCGAGGATTCGGTCGATTTTGATGGCATCCATTTTCATCTCGCCGGGGCCACGATCGCGCCAAAGCCGGTGCAGACGGATCTGCCAATGTGGATCGGCGGCTCGTCGGAAGCGGCGATCCGGCGTACCGCGCGCCTTGGCACCGGCTGGCAGGCGGGGTCGGAGGGTCCGGGCGAGATCGCCCCGGTCATCGCCGCGATCCGCGCCGCCGCCGCCGCGGCCGGCCGCAAGATCGACGAGGATCATTATGGCGCTGGCATCCCATTCCGCTTTGGCCGACCCGACGATCCCGGTCTCGCCCGTCTGTTCACGGCCTACCGGACGCGCACCGGGCGCGACCCGCTCGCCCATTTCGCGATCGGCGGGGCCGGCGAGATCGTCGAGCGGATTTCTCATTATGTCGCGGCGGGGGTGTCAAAGTTCATTTTGCGGCCGGCGGCGCAGGGCGACGAGGACATGCTGATGCAAACCCGCCGGCTGATCGAGGAGGTCCTGCCCGCCGTCGCCGCGCGCTGGCCGAGACCCGGCAGGGCAGCCAGGGTGCCGCCGGACCGGCCGCGCCGCGCCGGATAAAGGGACGGTTCTGCACCGCCGCGACGGTGCGCCGCCGGAATGGTTGATTTCCGCTCTCCGTTTCTCTAGATCGAAGGGTCTGCGGCGCCTCCGTCCCCATCGTCTAGAGGCCTAGGACATCGCCCTTTCACGGCGGCAACAGGGGTTCGAATCCCCTTGGGGACGCCAATCATTTCAAAGGTTTGCGCGCCAGCGCCGGGCGAAAACTCGGCGTGTACGGCAAAAATACGGAATAGATGCTCCCGGACAGGAGTGGATCGCGCCGCGCGCAACCTGTCGCGATGATCTCGCGCCCAGCACGCGGCGCGGCGCGCCAGCGGCGCGAAGTCGCCAAGCCGATCGAGCCGCAAGCGCTCCACCGCTTCATCCGGCCGGCGGCGGCGCATCGCCATCTTGGGGGATACAGGGAGAGACAAACAGCCCCGGCATCGCGCCATTTGCGCCCGCCGGGGGCGCGAACCATCGCCTCAGCGCTTCCCAAGGCCGCGATATCGCGGCCCAAAATCAACCTGAACTCCTATGCCATTGGGCCCGGGTACACGGCTGAAGGCCGTGTTGGACGCCTCGCTTGCCGATGCTGATCCGGTGCCGGGCTTTACCGGACTGAAGACCGACCCCGGCAAGGCCCATCTGGAGAACCGCCTCA
>JBOHMF010000655.1:0-1613 GCA_050730055.1 Allostellaceae bacterium | reverse complement strand
CCCTATGCGACGCTCTACATCTACGGGCTGATCGCCCGGCACGAACGTCCCGACCGGCGCGCCCGCGTCGCTGCGCCCGCGATCCTGCGCGAGCGCAGCAGCCCGGCGGCGACTGCGGGAGCCGCGCCGGTCGTGCTCGTCCAGTGCGAATCGTTTTTTGATGCGCGCCGGCTGGCGCCGCAACGCCTGACCGGGCTGCTGCCGGGCTTTGCCGGCTGCTGTGCCGGAAACGCCGTTTTTGGCCGCTTTGATGTCTCGGGCTGGGGCGCCAACACGATGCGGGCCGAGTTCGCGGCCGTAACCGGGATCGCTGATGCCGAGCTCGGCTATGACCGCTTCAATCCCTACCATGCCTTTGCCCGCGTCCCGATCGCCTCGCTCGCCTGGGAACTGCGCGCCGCCGGCTACCGCACGATCTGCCTGCACCCGTTTGACCGCTGGTTCTACCGCCGCGATCTGGCCCTGCCGGTTCTGGGGTTTGAGCGTTTTCTCGGGCGCGAAAGCCTGGGCGGCGCGCGCCGGCCGCCCTATTGCCCGGACCCGGATCTTGCCGGCCATATCCTGCGCACGCTCGACACCGAGGGACCCCGCGTCTTCATCTTTGCCATCACGATGGGCAATCATGGGCCGTGGTCAGGCCCGTGGCCTCCCGGAAGCCCGGCCCCCGATCCGGTGCTGCGCCGGCTCGTCGCGGAGACCGGTCTTGAAGGGGACGGCGAGTTGCTGCGTTATCTCGACGGACTCTCGCGCTCGGACGCGATGCTGGACATTCTGGTCCGCGGTTTTGCGGAGCGCGGCTGCGGCGGTCTTCTGGCGTTTTACGGCGATCATCTGCCGAGCCTCCCGCGCGCTTTCCGCCATTTCGGCTTTGACGAGTGGGCGAGCGACTATGTGCTGTGGCGCAACGGCGCGGGGCGACCCCATCGCCTCGACCTGCCGGCGCACCGGCTGTCCGGCCTCATTCTCGACACGCTTCACGCGCGCCGCCCGGCCGCGGCGGAAGCCTCCGGCGCGCTCGGCTGAGATGCCCGACGGCGAAACCTCCCTGGGCGGCGCCGCGGCGGGCGATTTGATCCCGCCGTTTCCGTCCCGTCCGAAGGAGCCCCTATCGCCGCTCGCGGCGCTCCTTGCGGCGCGCCGCAATTTTCTTTCGATCTGGCACGAGAAATCATTTGAGTACCAGTTCTTTTCAACCCGCGTGCTGGCTCGCCCGCTGTTTGTCTGCAACAGTCCGGACACCGTCGCCGCCGCCTTTATCACCCATCACGACAGCTTTCAGCGCAAGACCCCGCAGCAGCGCCACGCCCTGGCGCCGCTGTTGGGAGACAGCCTGTTTATCAGCGACGGCGAGCTCTGGCGGCAGCGGCGGCGGATCGTGGCGCCGATCGTCCACGCCTCGCAACTGCCCTTGTTCGCGCCGATCATGGTCGAGGCGGCGGCCGAAACCGCAGAGCGCTGGGCGCGGCTCGCGCCCGGCAGCGCGATCGACGCGCTGCGCGAGATGGCGACCCTGACGGCCGAGATCATCTGCCGCACGGTGTTTGGCCGGCGCCTCGGCGCCGGGCACGCCCACCGCGTCGCCGCCTCGTTCAGCACCTATCAGCGCCTTGTCG
>JBOHMF010000654.1:0-1615 GCA_050730055.1 Allostellaceae bacterium | reverse complement strand
GGCGATGGCGCAGCCTTCGGTCGCGGCGATCTCGGCGACGAGCCTCCTGCCCATGCGACCGCCGCAGCCGACGATCCCCATCCTGATCCTGGCCATCCCCGCCTCCGCGTTCTTCAAGGGAAACGCTGACCGATCGGCCGGCAAAAGACAAGCCGGGCGATGGAACCCCGCGCCAACCGGACGTCAGGGTCGCGGGATCAGGACCACCCCGCTCCGAAGGCCCGGCAAGGCGGCGGCACGGCGCAATTTCAACCCCTCGCGCCTCCCGGAGGGGGTGTCGCCCCGGCACCTGCCGCCGTTTTCCGCCCGCACCCGAGGAGACGCCGCTTGGCCCATCGGCCCCACCGCGAGGCAGTGACCAGATACCAGAGATTTGCCAGAGGTTCGCTGCCCAAGGCGCTCGCCTGCAGCAACAGGCGCACCCCGATCACCGGATGCAACCGGTACACGTTGCGGCCGGTGTGGGAATAGCGGGCGCCCAGGATGTCGCGCAACTCGCGGCGCGTCAGGCGCCCGCGCAGAGCGCGGCAGTGGGCAAGGATCATCGGCAGCGTCGTCTCATGCATGCGCATGGAGACGCGCTTGCTCATGTTTCCCGGATGCTCATGCACGACGGCAAGGATCTGGTCGAGAAAACCAACCTCGCCCGCGAGCGCCAGTCGAATAAAGAAATCCTGATCCTCGTCGCCCGACCGCCGGGTTGGGTCAAAGCCGCCGATCCGGCGCACGGCTTCGGTCCGCGCCACCACGACGCTGGGAACATAAAAACTCTCGCGCAGCATTGTCCGCCACGCCTCCCGGCCAGAGGGCGGGCGACGATATTGGTTGACCGGCGTCCGGCTGCCGTCGCGCTGATTTTCTTCAGCCCGATAGCCGACCATGACCATCTCCCCGTGCTGCGCGATGACCGCAATCTGCCGCCGGAGGTAATCGGGATACCATTCATCGTCGTGGTCAAGGAATGCCAAAAACGCGCCGCGCGCGGCCGCAATCCCGTCGTTGCGGGGAGTGGGCGGGCTGCCGCTGTTGCGGTCTCTCGCGATCACGCGGAGGCCCCCGCCCTTGCGGCGTTGCAGGATGGCGAGGGTGTCATCCGTGCTGCAATCGTCGACGGCGATGATCTCGTAGTCGCAACCGGTCTGCTGCCGCACCGAGGCGAGCGTGCGCTCGATCGTCTTCGCGGAATTGAAGCAGGGGATGATCACGCTCACCACAGGGTCCATGGGATCATTCGGCCTGCCGGGCACGGCCGCCTCCAGCGAGGCTGCGCCGCTGCTTTGGGAGGGCGGCTCGCGGTGATCACGAGACGCACGGGGTTCAGCCATGATATGCGATGCCGACCCGCCCTTCCAAGCCGGAAGGAAGGCGGTGGCGGAAGGTTGACGGCCGCTGCACCGGTTTATTACCGGCGCCACGTGAGCAGCGAGGAGACGGCATAGTTCCACACCACCCCGACCGCCACCCCGGCAAGACCGGCCAACCACCAGGAATAATGATGCGCGAACGCCGCCGAGGCGAGGGCGACATTGGCCGCCGCCCCCAGGCTGCAGACCGCGTAGAACGAGGCGAGACCGGATAGAAAACGGCGCCCCGAGCGGCGCCGGTCGCGATAGGT
>JBOHMF010000653.1:0-1618 GCA_050730055.1 Allostellaceae bacterium | reverse complement strand
TTCGGGCCTTTTTGCCAGCCAGGATACGATGGTCCAATTCCTGCCGCTGGTCCTGATCTTTGTCGTCTTTTATCTCTTTCTGATCCGGCCGCAGCAGAAAAAGGCCAAGGATCAGAAGGCGATGCTTCGTGCGCTGCGGCGCGGCGACCGGATCGTCACCGGCGGCGGCATCATCGGCACCGTCGCCCGCGTGGTCAGCGATCAGGAGGTCTCGGTCGAAATCTCCGAGGGCGTGCGCGTGCGCGTCCTGCGCAGCACGATCACCAGTGTCCTCGCCAAACCCGATCCGGCCGCGGCGCGCGAGGCTGCGCGCGAGCGGGAGACACGCGAGAAGGCGGACAAGGAACCCGCCTCCCGCGAGGTCGACAAGGTCTAGCCGGGCGACGCTCCGCCGATGCTCTATTTCGCCAATTGGAAGGTCCTGCTGATCGCCGTCATCTGCGCGCTCGGCGTCCTGTTCTCGGTGCCCAATCTGTTCCCCGCCGCGGCGCTTGACGGATTGCCGGCAATCGTGCCGCACAATCAGGTCTCGCTCGGTCTCGATTTGCGCGGCGGTTCCTACCTCCTGCTCAGGGTCGATTTTGACCAGGCCCAGCACGAGCATCTCAACACCGTTCTCGACACCGTGCGCGAGTCCCTGCGCCGCGCCAACATCGGTTATACCGGGCTGAAGGTGCAGGGCGGGGCGATCGTCTTCACCCTGCGCGACACCGGCCGCAGCGACGATGCGCGCGCCGCGATCGCCAAGGCCGATCCGGACCTCGCCATCAAGATCACCCCCGATGGCGCCGCCAGTCTCGGCTACAACACAGTGACAACCGACACGCGGCGGCAGCAGGCGGTCCAGCAGTCGATCGAGATCATCCGCCGCCGCATCGACGCCACCGGCATCAAGGAACCGACGATCGAGCGCGAAGGGGCCAACCGGATTGTCGTCGAACTGCCCGGTGTCAGCAACCCCGAGCGCATCAAAAAGCTGATCGGCAAGACCGCCCGGCTGACCTTTCAGGTCGTCGATGCGGGTGTCTCGGTGGCGGCGGCGCGCGCCGGCCATTTGCCGCCCGATGACGTGATCCTGCCGGCGGCGAGCGGGCAGGGCGGGGCCGGGGAAGGCGCCTATGTCGTCCACCGCCGTGTCATCGTCGGCGGCGGTCAGTTGGTCGACGCGCAGCCGACCTTTCAGGGCAATGAGCCGGTCGTCAGCTTCCGTTTTGACGCCGAAGGCGCCCGGCGCTTTGGCGATGCCACCCAGGCCAATGTCGGCAAGGAACTGGCAATCGTCCTCGACAACAAGGTGATCAGCGCGCCGGTCATCAAGGAAGCGATCCTCGGCGGCAACGGCATCATCTCGGGCAATTTCACGGTGCAATCGGCGAGCGATCTCGCGCTGCTGCTGCGCGCCGGCGCGCTGCCGGCGCCGATTACGATCCTGCAGGAGCGCACCGTCGGCCCCGGTCTCGGCGCCGATTCGATCCATGCCGGGATCCTCGCTTGCGTCGTCGCGGTGGTGATGGTCATTGTCTTTATGGTGCTGTTCTACGGATTGTTCGGGATCTTTGCCGACATCGCGCTGTTCTTCAACCTGTGCCTGATGATCGGAACGTTGACTTTGCTGGGG
>JBOHMF010000652.1:0-1618 GCA_050730055.1 Allostellaceae bacterium | reverse complement strand
ATCGCCAATGCGGTGCGGCGTCGGCTTTTGCACGACGATACACCGGATGCCGGCTGCGGTCTGAAACTGTTTCCCCGCGCCCTCTTTCTCGATCTTCCGTATTTCGACCACATGCACCGCTTTCTGTCGGCGCTGGTCCTGCGCGAGGGCGGGATCGTGCGCTCGATCCCGGTCAACCACCGGCCGCGCCAGAGCGGTGTCTCAAAATACGGCCTCCTCGATCGGCTCGGCGTCGGTATTGTCGATCTCTTTGGCGTCCTGTGGCTGTGCCACCGCGCCGCACGGCCGCGGGTCATCGAAAGCGCGCCCGGCGAGACCGCGGAGACTGCGGCCCCGGCTGCGACATCGGTGCCGCGGTGACGGACGACCGCAATGCGGCGGCCGGGCCGCGCGCCGGCGTGCCGCAAAGGGTCGGCCGGATCGCCGTGGTGATCCTGCTGGTGCTCGGTATTGCCGCCGCCTGGCGCTGGCGGGAGATCATTGACCCGCGCACGCTGACCGCGGTGATCGCGCGCTACCCGGCGGCCCCGCTCGTCTTTCTCGCCGCCCAGATCGCCGCCAGCCTGCTGTTTGTCCCGCGCACCCTCTTGGGCGTCGTCGCCGGGCTGCTGTTCGGGATGGGGTGGGGAACCCTGTGGGCGGCGATCGGCAGCCTGCTCGGCGCGGTGGCGGGGTTTCTCATCGCGCGCTACATCAATTCGGGGCTGATCGACCCCGGAGGCGACACCCGCATCGGTCCGTTTCTGAGCCGGGTCGAAACGGGCGGCTGGCGGGTCGTGGCGCTTGTCCGGCTCGTCCCGGTGCTGCCGCACAGCCTTGTCAATTACACTCTCGGGCTGACCCGGCTGCCGCTTGCAGCCTATGCCTTTGGCTCGGTTCTCGGACAGATGCCGGTCACCGTCGCCTGCGTCGCTCTGGGCGCGGCGGGCGGGCAATTGGCCGGCGGCGAGACCGGCTGGCTCGCCCCGAGCCTGATTGCCGCCGCTGCCCTCAGCCTGTCCTTTCTGATCCCGGCTTTCGCCCGCCGGCGCGCGCTAACGGGCGGCGGCGAGCGCGCGCGGCGCCGGACCGCCGGTCGCCCAATCCAGGAGTTCGACCGTGTGCACGACCGGCACTGACGCAGCGGCGGCAAGCTGGGTGATGCAGCCGACATTGCCGGCGGCGACGAGATCGGCCCCGGTCGCCGCGATGTTGGCGAGCTTGCGCTCGCGCAAGGCGCCGGCGAGGTCCGGTTGCAGCAGATTGTACGTCCCGGCCGAGCCGCAGCACAGGTGCCCCTCGGGCACGTCGAGCGGGACAAAGCCGGCTGCCGCAAGGAGCGCCTTTGGCTGATCGTGAACCCGCTGGCCGTGCTGCAATGAGCAGGCGGAGTGATAGGCGACCCGCCGCCCGGCGCCCGGGTTTGGAAACGGCTTCAAGCCGAGCCGGGCGATCACCTCGCTGATGTCGCGGGCGAGCGCGGCGATCCGCGCCGCCTTCTCGGCATAGGCAGGGTCCTCGCGCAGCATAAAGCCCCAGTCCTTGACCGTCGTGCCGCAGCCGGAGGCGTTGACGACGATCGCGTCGAGACCGCCCGCCGCCCGTTCGCGCTCAAAGGCGTCGATGTTGGCGCGGGCAA
>JBOHMF010000651.1:0-1632 GCA_050730055.1 Allostellaceae bacterium | reverse complement strand
AGTTATGTCTCTTATTACCTCCAAGGAGATCATATTTGGCCCTACTCATTGTTGGGTGAGACAACGTGGGAGAACTACCAGCTCATTTGCGGAGATTGCAACCTCAAGAAAGGAAACCGATTACAGATCGAGATAAGAAGAGTCCTTGGAACGGGAGAATTTCGGTCAATAATCTCAGCGTTCCTGATGAATCGGGTAAAATCCGGGAAGCTTTCGAACGATCGTTGCCTGGAGAATATACTGGGCGGTGCCTGATCATCACCCCATTTGGGATCAGCCGAGCTGGCTCGATGACGGCGATGCGGGGGAGGGCGGTCATCGGGTCTCCTTCACGACAGCCAGCGCTTGCGGCGCCGGTAATGCTTCAGATCGCGGCAGGACTTGCGGGCGCCGGCGATCAGGTTCTCCTCGACGCTCAGGTTCTCAAAGACGCGGCGGCCCTCAAAGACCTGGCACACCCCGCGGCGCACCACATCATGCGGCGGCAGACGATCGAGCCGCTCCCCGTCGAGCTCGACCGTGCCCTTTGTCACCTCATCCCGTTCGCTGTACAAGAGTCCCGAGGTGGCCTTCAAGGTGGTCGTCTTGCCGGCGCCGTTTGGGCCGATCACCGAGACGAGCTCGCCGCGGCGGACCGCAAGGCCCACCCCCGAGATCGCCCGCACCCCGCCAAAATGCTTTGAGATGTCCGAGACGACGAGCGTCTCCCCCGCGTCGCGGCCGGACTGGCTCACGGCTTCCGGCCTCCTTCCCGTCGCATGTCCCGACCCCGATCGCGCGAATATGCCGCTCGTTTATGGCAGCCATGATGAAGATGCAACCGCTCAAATGCAATCTTCCCGCGCTTTCGCGGTCATTGTTACCATCTTGCTGACCGCGCTTGCCGCGCGGGCGCGATCGTGAAACGATCGCGGCGGAACGAGCGAGCCTGCCGATGGAAGCGCCGCACCCCCTGCCAACGACCGTGTTGACCGGCTTTCTCGGCAGCGGCAAGACCACGCTCCTGCGCCGCGCGCTCAAGGCTCCATCGCTCTTCGATACCGCGGTCGTCATCAACGAGATCGGCGCAGTCGGCATCGACCACTACCTCGTCGATTTTGTCGAAGGCGACGTGCTCGAACTGCCGGGCGGGTGCCTGTGCTGCGCGCTGCGCGAGGATCTCGCGCAAACCCTGCGCGGCCTGCTGGAACGGCGCGCGGCGGGTGCGATCCGGCAGTTCCGCCGGGTGGTTGTCGAGACCACCGGTCTCGCCGATCCGGCGCCGATCCTTTACACCCTGGGTGCCGATCCGACCCTCGACGGCGCGCTGGCGCCGGCGCAGGTCGTCACCCTCGTCGATGCGCTCTCCGGCGCCGACACTCTCGACCGCTTTGCCGAGGCCGGACGGCAAACCGCGCTCGCCGACCGGATCGTCATCAGCAAGACCGATCTCGCTCCGGTTTCGCCCGCGCTCGCGGCCCGTCTCGACGCGCTCAACGCGGCGGCCCCGCGCGTTTTTGCCGCCGATGTCGCCGATCCCGCTGCGTTGTTGTTCGCCGCTCCGGGGTCGCGCGCCCCAACCCCGCCACAGGGGGCGGAGCCGTACGCCGCCCACAGCCACGGCATCGACGCTTTTGCGATCGTGCTCGAAGG
>JBOHMF010000650.1:0-1640 GCA_050730055.1 Allostellaceae bacterium | reverse complement strand
GCGCCCCACCCACAGCGCGGCGGCAAGAGCCGCCAGCGTCCGCACCAGCCCGCGGGCGCGGCGCGTCCCGGAGTACGCCCCGCCGCGCTCTCCGCCCGGCGGGGTGGCGCCAGCGCCCTGACAATCATTCTCAAACCCCACGAAACCCATCCTTGGCGGCGCACCCGGCACGTTCTCCAGGTGGACGGCCTTTCAGCCTCGCTGTTATCGGCCTATGGTATCGATTGTTCCGCTCAAAACATGGCCGCAAGGAGCCGTATGCCAAAAATCGCAGCCGGGCGCCTCAGAACGATCGGCGAGGCGCTGTTTGTCGCGGCGGGGACGCCGCGCGCGGAGGCGGAGACCGTCATGCGGCATGTCGTCAACGCCAATCTCGCCGGCCACGACTCGCACGGGGTCATCCAGATCCCGACCTACATCGACCGCATCAAGCGCGGCCACATCGTCCCCGGTGCGCCGTGGGTGATCGTGCGCGAAAGCGCGACGACAACCGTTGTCGATGGGCATTGGGGGTTTGGCTATGTCGCCAACGAGCGGGCGATGCGGCTGACCATAGAGAAGGCCGAAGCCGCCAACGTGGCGGCGGCGACGGTGTTCCGCCAGGGTCATATCGGCCGGCTGGCGAGCTACTCGCTGATGGCGGCGGAGGCCGGGATGATCGGCCTCATCACCGCCGATTCGGGGCGCAGCCCAAAGGCGGTGGCGCCCTTTGGCGGGCGCGAGGCGCGGCTCGGCACCAACCCGATCTCGATCGCCGTCCCTTCCGATCTCGACGGGCCGCTCTATCTCGACATGGCAACCTCGGCGGCGGCGGCCGGCAAGATCGCGCTGTCGGTGGCGCGCGGCGCCCCGGTCCCGCCCGGCTGGATCATCGACAAGGAGGGTCGGCCGACCACCGACCCGCGCCAGTTGCGCCAGGGCGGGGCGTTGCTTCCGGTCGGCGGCAGCGAGGGCTACAAGGGCTATGGCCTCTCGGTCATTGTCGAGATCCTGTGCGGCCTTCTGACCGGTCTCGGGTTTGGCGTCGAGCCGACGGGCCGGCACAATGACGGCTGCTTTATGGCTGTCTTCAAGGTCGATGCCTTTCGTCCGCTCGCCGAGTTCAAGAAAGAGATCGGGGAATTCGCGGCCTATCTGAAGGCGACCGAGCCGGCGGAAGGATCGAGCGGCGTCTATTATCCCGGCGAGATCGAGCATCAGCGCGAACAGGAGCGCCAAAAGAACGGGATCGCGGTCGAGGACGCAACCTGGGAGAAGCTCGCCGCGCTGGCGGCGGAATACGGCCTCGCCGAGCGTCTTGGTTTCACTTCCTAGCGTCTCATACACGTTTTTGGCGGCGTCATATCGCCGCAGCCGGGCGGCGTGACCGCTCCGTGGCAGCGGTCTAGCGTGAACGCGCGGGGAAGACAGGGGCAGGGGATGTCGCGAATCCTGGCGATCGTGCTGCTGAGCTTGGCGGCATGCGCGGCGAGCGCCGCCAGGACCGTCGGCGGCCCCTCCGGTCCGCAGGCGTGGCAATATCCGACCGGCAAGACACCCTCGCAGGGCGAATATGCGGCGCTCCTCGCGGCCTGTCAGGACAAGGTGCAGAGCACCAGCAATCAGGGCAGGATCGACGCCTGCCTCACGGGCGATTACGA
>JBOHMF010000649.1:0-1641 GCA_050730055.1 Allostellaceae bacterium | reverse complement strand
ATCGGCGTCTACGAGGCGCCGGACGACGCGGTGGCGGCGCGCTTTACGCTGGTGCTCGGCATGCTGGGGACGGTGCGCACGCAGACCTTGAAAGCCTTTCCCGAAGCGGCCTATCGCGAGATCATCGCCTCGCTCGGCTGAGCGCGGGAGGGGACAGGATGACAAAGACGGCCCGGTTGCGCGCGCTGCTCAAAACCGGCGGGTTTCTCTATATGCCATCGGCGGCGACACCGCTCGAAGGGCGGCTCGCCGAAGCGGCCGGCGTCAAGATCGTCTATACCGGCGGCTATGCCACCGGTGCGAGCCGGGTCATCAGCGAGCCGCTGTTGACGATGAGCGAGCAGATCGCGGTTGCCGGCGAGGTCGCGCGCGCCGTCACCGTTCCGCTGATCGCCGATGCCGGCGCCGGTTTTGGCGAACCGCTGCACACGATGCGCACGGTGCGCGAATTCGCCGCCGCCGGGATCGCCGGCATCCATATCGAGGACCAGCTGTTCCCAAAGCGTGCCCACTACCACAGATACGTTGCCCATGCGGTGCCGCTCGCCGCCTTTGTCGACAAGATCCGCTGGGCCTGCCGCCAGCGCGACGAGACCGACCGCGATTTTGTCATCATCGCCCGCACCGACACCTGCCGGGAACTCGGTCTCGACGAGGCGATCGCGCGGATCAACGCGGCGGCCGTTGTCGGCGCCGATCTCGGCCTGTTGTTCCCGCGCAACGATCGCGAGGCGGAAGCCGCGCCGCGGCTTGCCAGACTGCCGCTCCTCTGGGTGCAGAGCCGCGGCAATCGCGATGGCCGGCCGATCTATTCCCTCTCCGACCTCGCAGGCATGGGCTACCGCGGCTGCATCGACGCCCAACTTCTACTCGGCGCGGCCGTTGCGGCGATAACGCAGGCGCTTGACGAGATGGTCGGCACCGGCCGTTACACCGCGATCGACGCGGAGCGGTTCACCCTCCTGCGCCAACAGATCGAGGATCTGATCGGCCTCGACACCTCCTATCGGATCGAGGCCGAGACTGTCGAGAAGCCACCGGGCGAAAAGCCACCGGGCGAAAAGCCGCCCACAGCCAGGTGATCCGACATGCGCGCGCCGGCCTTCTGGCGCTCCCTCGTTTCGCTTCGGCCGATTGCCACCCCTGGGCCGATGCCGCTAGAGTGCGCTGCGGCGCAGTGGGAGGGATCGATGGCGGCCGGGGCTGAAGAGAGTGCGGCGATCGCGGCGCAGAGCGACCGTCTGGCCGAGAATTTCAACAACGGCGACCGCGCCGGCCTGATTGCGATGTATGCCGAGGAGGCCGTGCTCCTCCCGCCCGGGCCGCGCACCTTCACCGGCCCGCAGGAAATCCAGTCGTTCTGGCAACAAGCCGCAAGGATCAAGGAACTGCGCTTTGACACGCAGAATGTGAGACTGCTCGGCGAAGCGGCCTGCGAAGTCGGCAATCTGCACCTCGCCGTGGGGCCGCAATCGCGCGCGGTCGCGATGAAGTATGTCCTCGTATGGCATAAGGCGGCCGGTCAGTGGAAGGTTGCGGCGATGACCTGGAACGCCGCCCAAACCCCCGGCGCGGGCGGGGGCGCCGGACCGGGGCGCGGCCGCGGCGGTGGTCAGGGTCAGGGCCGCGGCGGTGCCGGCG
>JBOHMF010000648.1:0-1643 GCA_050730055.1 Allostellaceae bacterium | reverse complement strand
GTAGTAGGCTTCGCCGAACCCCTCCCGGATATTGGCGCCGCCGCTGGCCAAGAATTGGTCAATCGTGGCATCGCGCTCGTCCGAATTGCGCGGCTTTACCTCATGGAATGTCACGATCCGCGCCGGCAGGTTCTCGCACTGGTCGACGTTGAAGACGGTGTATTCCCGCAGCATCGGCACAACGCGGGTTGCGGTATCATCCTCTGCACCCTTGTCGCGGACCTGAAGTTGCTTCACGAAATACACTTTGGTGCCGTGCTCGCCCTTGCGCACGTTGCCGCCCAACTCCAACGCCTGCTTGAACGTCAGAAACCGCGGCGTGCGATAGGCGGCGGCCTGCGCCATCTGCGGATTCCGACGAAGTCGCCCGGGTATAATGGGATGATGTCGCCCGGGATTCCTGAATGATGTCGCCCACCGTAACGGAATGATGCCGCCCGGTCGCGAGCCTCGCTGGCCGATGGATTTGTGTCACCGGCGATGGTGGTTGGTCAAGCCTTCTGGTTCTGTTTGCTGCGTGTCCGGCGCATGCTTTCGCCGGCGAGTTCGATGCGGTGGGCATTGTGAACGAGACGGTCCAAGATGGCGTCGGCATAGGTTGGATCGCCGATTATTTCGTGCCATCGGTCTACTGGAAGCTGGGAGGTAATCATCGTGGAGCGGCGTCCGTAGCGTTCCTCGAGGATTTCCAGAAGATCGTGACGGGCGGCGGCGTCGAGCGGCTCCAGGCCCCAATCGTCGAGGATCAAAAGGTCGGCGCGGCCGAGGTTGCGCAGAAGACGGGGATGGCGACCGTCGCCGCGCGCCAGCGCCAGTTCCTCGAACAGCCGGGGCACGCGCTGGTAGAAGACTGACCGGTTGTCCCGGCATGCCTTGTGGCCGAGCGCCGAGGCCAACCAACTTTTGCCGACGCCGGTTGGACCGATCAGCGCCAGATTGTCGTGGGCGTTGATCCATTCGCCTTCGACGAGCTTCTGGAACAGGGCGCGGTCGAGACCGCGGGGACTGCGATAGTCGACATCCTCGATACAGGCCTGCTGGCGTAATTTGGCGACGCGCAGCCTTCCCGCGAGGCGTTTGTCCTGGCGCCAGGAGGTCTCACGATCAAGCAGGAGCCCCAACCATTCGTGATGGCCGAGGCCGTCGGCTTCACCGGCGGCGGCGATTTCGAGGAGGGCCTTGGCCATGCCATGCAGGCCAAGCGCGTAAAGCTGGTCGTAGGTCGGATGTTTGAGCAAGATTGCTTCTCCTAATTGTAGTAGCGCGGTCCACGGATATTTGCGTGCAGGATCGGCGTTCCGTCCGTGGCGCGCTTTTGCGCGGTTCGCCGGTCGAGGTGGTTGTCGAGAATGGATTTGACCGAGCCGTAAGTGCGCGCGCCGATGTCGATGGCGCGCTCGGCGGCGGCTTCAAGGCGCTCGGCGCCATACGGGCGGGCCAGCCGGACGACCCCCAGACAGGCGCGAAAGCCCTGTTCCGGATGCGGACGCTGTTCGAGGATCAGTTCACACAGCGCCGCAGTCGCCGGGCCGACCAGCCGGGCGTCGGCGCGGATGCGCTCAATCGTCCAGCCGGCATATCGACGATGGCTGGAAGGCATATGTTCGGGGATGGTCGTGTGCTTGTGATTGCCGCTCATGCGC
>JBOHMF010000647.1:0-1657 GCA_050730055.1 Allostellaceae bacterium | reverse complement strand
AACTGGCCGTGACGCTGGCGGGCAAACACCAGGTTCATCAGGGCGATATAGGCGGTGCCCACGTGGGGATCGCCGGTGGGGCTGGGAGCGATGCGCACCCGAACCGGGGCGGCGGAGTCTGGCATGCTGCCAGTCTAGCAACCGGCCGCCCGCCGGTTTTCCCAGCGCGGAAGCGGGACCGCCGCCGCCTTAATGCGGTGCTGAAGCCCGCGCCAGGAAACAAGCGCGCTAAATCACGAGCTGCCGAAAGAACCGGCTCTTGCCTCCGATGCCCCGCATGGCCTTCCAAACCGCATCCGCCAGCTTTTCGGCCGAAGCGTTGTATTCCGTGCGCTTTTCGGGGTCCATGAAGCAAGCGATCAAAACCTGCTCGCTGGCGTCGGTTTGCTCTAGGAAGGAATCGTACTGCTTCAGGATGTCGCGCAGGGCCGTGGCCCCTCCCGGGGCATTCGCCAGGCATTCGATCCGCTCAATAGGGGTCTGTCTCACCATCCCGCGGGCGTCGTCGGGCGTAACGGTGCCGTTGTCTTGGAACGCGCCTAGGAGATAGAGCAGGGCGGAGTAGCAGGTGAGCAGGCGGCTGTGCTTGAGCTTGAAATTTTTCAATCTCCGCTTCGCCTTTTCCGCCTCTGGCTGGGTCCGGGTTCGCGACTCATAATTCACGCAGAAGGTCCGCCAGAGCCGCAGGATGTCGTTGGCCAGAAAGGCCGGGGGCAAAATCCCTTTTGTGGTTTTCGAACTCGCGCCAATAGCGGGTTATGACACTGTCTATCGTCCCGAGGTAAATCTTGTCTCCCAAAAGCGGTTTGCTTTCCAACAGGAGCAACAGCCGAGCGGTAAAGGCGTTGGTTGAATCATCCTCCGGGGTTCCGAGGCGGCGGATCAGGTCGTCGGCTGTGTGGTGAGTTAGCCACGCTCCGTCGCCCGAAAACTCTGGGAACTCGAGCTCTCTGGCGGCCGCGATGTTCTTGGCCTTTAGACAGATCTCGTCGAGCCGCGAGAGGGCGCGCTGCGGCGGGCCGCCCTCGACGGCGGTTTCCCCTCCAACGATGAAGACGTCGAGGTCGCTGTACTTGCTCGCCTCGCAGCGGCCAAACGACCCGGTGGCGTAAGCGCAGGCCATGTCTCCGTACCTGTTGCCGGCGGGCCCGAGCCGCTTTTTCAGATCGGCGAAGCGGCGCGCGGACAACTTTCGGCGCTTGTCAATCGCTTGCACGCGCCGGGGGCCTCCCACCGGAACAGGGCCGCGAAGATCTTGGCCTGCTCAATCGCGTCCGCCCTGGCGTGATGACGGTGGGCCCCCGCAGGCCGCAACAGGGCCGGGATCTGGGAGCGCCCCGCCTTGGATATGGGAATGCGTGCTTTCACCGCGAATGCGGTCTTGACGTCGAAGCACTGAGAATGGCAAAAGGGCGAGCCGAGCTGCGAGAAGCGGACAAAATACCAGTACAGCCACGACCAGTCGAAGCTCAGGGGATACGCCACCAGCACTGGCCGCGAGCGTTTGGCCCTCTGGATCACCCACTCGGCCGCTTCGGTCATAGCCGCGGCCGGGTCTATCCCCACGGCTAGCAGCCGGTCGCGGTCCAGCCCGTTTACTTGCAGGGCCTCGGGCTGGAAGTGGTCGGAGATCGGCTTGAGTTCGCGGTAAAAGGCC
>JBOHMF010000646.1:0-1659 GCA_050730055.1 Allostellaceae bacterium | reverse complement strand
CTTGCGCGCACTCGGTCTGGCTGGCGGCGCCGCGCCTCCGTCCCGCGCCGTCGCAAAGCGGCGCTGAGGGTGCGTTCTCCCGGCCGAAAGCCCGGATTATGTTTGCGGTCGGGAGCGTGCGGCGAGAATGTCTCGGGTGAAGCGGAGAAGATTGCCGCCCGGGAACAGATGTCCGGCGATCCCGGCGGCGCTGGCGGCGGCCAGATCGCTCTCCTTGTCGCCGATCAGAAAGCTGCGCTGCCGCTCCACCGGCCAGCACCGCAGGAGATCGAGGATCATCCCCGGCGCCGGCTTGCGCCAATCGCTGACACGGCGGTATTCCGGCCGCACCGCCTCGGGGTGAAAGGGGCAATAACGGATGTCATCGAGCCGGGCGCCCGCGTCAGCGAGACCGCGGGCGAGATGGGTGTGCAGCGTCCGCACCTCCCCCTCGCCGTAGAACCCGCGCGCCACTCCCGCCTGATTTGTCACCAGAAAGACCAGAAACCCGGAATCGTTCAACAGCTTGACCGCCGCGCGCGCACCCGCGATCCAGCGGAAGCGGGCGGGCGAGCCGACATAGCCGTCGTCGTGGTTCAAGACGCCGTCGCGATCGAGAAAGGCGGCCGGCCGCGCGGCGCGTGCGGTTGGGGGTTGACCCGCAAGAGGCTCGAACATAGGCGTGGGAAGCGGCACGATCGGGATGCGGACGGGCGGAAGGAGAGACGCGCATGACTGTATCAGAGAGCTTCGCCCACGGCATCGGTCAGCCGGTGCGGCGCAAGGAGGATTTTCGGCTGCTGACCGGGCGCGGCCGGTTTGTCGATGATGTCTCCCTGCCCGGCATGGTCCATGCGGTGGTGGTGCGCTCGCCGCACGCGCATGCCCACCTCGGCGCGATCGACACGGCGGCGGCGCTTGCCCTGCCGGGGGTGCTCGCCGTCCTGACCGGGGCCGACTATCTGGCCGACGGACTGGGGCCGATCCCGCACAATGCCGGGCTGTCGGGGCCGCCCGATCTCGCCGTGCGCCGGGCCGGGGTCGGGCCGATCGCCACCGTCCATTACCCGCTGCCCACCGACCGGGTGCGCTTTGTCGGCGAGCCGGTGGTGCTTGTCGTCGCCGCGACGATCGCCGCCGCCAAGGATGCCGCCGAACGGGTCGCGCTCGCCTATGAGCCGCTCCCCGCCGTGATCCTGGCCGCCGACGCGCTTGCCGCAGAGGCGCCGCAACTCTGGGACGAGGCGCCGGGCAATCTGTGTCTTGAGATCGAAGCGGGCAACGAAGCCGCGGCCGCGGCGGCTTTTCGCCAGGCGGCGCATGTCGTGCGGCTTGAAACCCGCGCGCAGCGCGTCACCGGGGTGACGATGGAGCCGCGCACGGTTCTCGCCACCTGCGACACCGCGAGCGGCCATTATACGCTCTACTCCGGCAGCGGCCGCGGCGTCGCCAAGCTGCGCCTCGATCTGGCACAGGTGCTCGGCGTGCCGCCGGAGCGGGTGCGCGTCCTCTGCGAGGACATGGGCGGCAATTTTGGCACCCGCAATTTTTTCTACCCGGAATACGCGCTCCTCGCCTGGGCGGCGCGGCGGGTCGGCCGGCCGGTCAAATGGACCTGCGAGCGCACCGAATCCTTTCTCAGCGACTATCAGGGCCGCGATCTCACCGTCGCGGCCGAGC
>JBOHMF010000645.1:0-1667 GCA_050730055.1 Allostellaceae bacterium | reverse complement strand
ATCGTCGATCGCCCGCGCGATGGCGGCGAGCCAGGGGGCACGGTCGGCGTCGTCGAGCGGCTGCCCGCTTGCCATCTTCGCTACATTCGCCGGCGGATGAAGCCGGTCTCCCTCGATGAATTCCCAGCCGAGGCGCTTTGCCAGACACACGCCGACCGCCGTTTTTCCGGCACCCGAAACACCCATCACGACGATGACCGAAGGCAGATTCATCGACGCCGGCCCCGGCCGTCGGCTCCCCTGTTCGAGCCGAACAGTATGCACGCCCGTACCAGGACGGTCGACTCCCCTTCGCTCTCCGCTCACGCTAAAGGCGAGAGGATTGCAATTCAGTTAATCATACCGCGAAGGCGCCCGCGGAACAGCGGCGTCCCGCCCGGCCGCAGGTCGGACGCGCCCTCGGCGGCTTCGAGCGTCACCAGCAGCGTGCCGCGCCCAGCAAGCAGCGCGGCGTTCTCGGGGATCAGCGGGATCACCTGACTTCCCGACGCGGGCAGCATCCCGAGCGGGCGCGGCGCGGTGGCGCCGGCCGGGACAAGCCACAATTCAAAGCCGTGGCTGCGGGGCGCCATCTCCGCCCGCAGGCTTGTCGCCGCGATCTCATGCGCCGCCGGCGCGAGGCGGATCGTCCAGACCGGGCGCGCATCCCCGTCGCGGATCACGGCCAGCACCGGCCGGTCGGCAAAATCCGGCGCCGGCCGCGCAATCGCCGCCGCGACGACGAGTGCCAGAACGGCGATGGCCAGCACCGCCGCCACGGCGCGCCACCGGCGGGTCTCCGAGGCGAGGAGCGGGTTCACTCGCTAAAATCCCGACAAAACAATTGCATCCTCTGCCCGGCGCGACAAAACCGGCCATCGCAACGTCGGGCGCGGCTCCCATCTATAGCGCATGGCGGACGCCGTCCGGCGAGCCGCTTTTCTGTGATGCGCGAATGGATACAAACCTGACCTCCGACCCGGCCGTACTGCCCGCCCCCACCGGCGAGGACTTGTTCCGGGTCGAGGGTGTTTTCAGCGGGCTTGCCGCTCCGGTTCAAGGCGGCGATCTGGTCCGCTGGCTCCTCGCCGAAGGCCCGCGCATCGACAGCGAGGTCGAACTCTTTGACGAGTTGTGTTGGCGGCTGGTTGGCGATGGCATCCCGTTGTGGCGCGCCAATCTCCATATCGGCACCCTGCACCCGCAGATCCGCGGCTTTGGCGCGCGCTGGTGGCGCGAGCGCAAGATCACCGAGGAATACCGGGTCCTGCACGGCGCGCGTTCCACCGAGGAATATCGCAAGAGTCCGATCCGTGCGACCATCGAGCGCGGCGTCCGGTTCCGGCGACGCCTGGTCGAGGAGGATGGGGAATACCCGCTGCTGGCGAAGATCTGCCTTGCCGGCGGGCGCGACTATTTTGCGCTGCCGCTCAATCGCACCCTGCAGACCTACCCGGCGGTGAGCTGGACGACCGACCGGCCGCAGGGCTTTACCGAGGTCGAGATCGCCGCGCTGGAGGCGATCAACCCGGCGCTCGCGGCGATCGTCGAGACCCGCGCGGTGCGCCATATCGGCGCCAACCTGCTCGACACCTATCTGGGACCGCTGGTCGGCAAGCGCGTGCTGGCCGGGCAGGTCCGGCGCGGCCAGGGCGATCGCCTGCCGGCGGCCGTGCTGATCACCGATC
>JBOHMF010000644.1:0-1704 GCA_050730055.1 Allostellaceae bacterium | reverse complement strand
AGGTGACATAGGGCAGGTCTTTGTTGTGAGCGTCGATCTTGACGAGGGCGAGATCGGTGCGCGGATCGCGGCCGACGATCTGGGCGTGGTGCCGACTGCCGTCCTGGAAGATCACCGTGATGGTTTTGGCTTCGGCATTGGCGACGACATGGTTGTTGGTGACGATGTCGCCCTGCGGATCGATGATAAAGCCCGAACCGAGAGCCATGACCTTTCCATGGGGGACGGCCGAGGGCGGCAATCCCTGAAAGAACCGGCGCAGAAACTGATCAAACGGCGTCCCGCCGGGACCAAAGGGTCCGGAGCTGCCGGTTTCATGCTCCTGCTCAAAATGCAGGGACGCCTGCTGGTTCAATTCGACGGAAATGTTGACCACCGCCGGCAGGACGGTGCGCGCCAGCGGTGCCAGACTGGGCAGCGCGATCGGCGGCGCGGCTTCGGCCTTCCGGGTCAGGTTGCCGCTGGCGCTTTCGCCCGCATGGGGCGCCGGTTGCGCAGCGGCGAGCGCCGGGGCGAAGGACAGTGCGACGATGCAGATGATGCCGCTCAGGGCCGATCGGACACGCCCGGTAGACATGCCAGCACCTCTGGAAGGGGTTGGTTGCGCCGCCTCGCTCCGCAGCGGGGTCTCAACCGCAGCAAACGCACGAGGCAGCAAAAGGTTCGCTCCGGTTCAACCGCCTCCCGCGACACAAACGCCGCGGCGGCAGCCTAGCCTCCCTCGCCGCTGCGGTCGCGGTCCGCTTCCGGCAGCGGGGCGGGAGACCGCTTTTGGGGCGGCCGCTCGGCGATGCGGGCGATGATCGCACGGTCCCGCCCGTGGCGCCGCACCACGAGCGCGAGCGTGCTGCCGACGGGCGCCTCTTCGATGAGCCGCGGCAGCTCCTGCGCCGTGGCGATCGCCCCCCCGTCCGCCGCCGTGATCACATCGCCCCGGCGCAGACCCGCCCGCGCAGCGGGACCGTTTGGAACCACCGCGGCAACCATGACGCCGTGCGGTTGCGCGGGATCGAGATCGAGGCGGCGCGCCAGCGCCGGTGTCACGCCTGTGAGCGAGACCCCAAGCCAGCCCCAGGTCGCATGACCGTGCGCCTTGAGCTCTGCGACGACCTTGCGCGCAATGTCGGCCGGAACGGCAAAGCCGATCCCCGCCGACCCGCCGGAGGGCGAATAGAGCGCGGTATTGACCGCAATCACCCGGCCGCTGAGATCAAAGGTCGGACCGCCGGAGTCGCCGCGGTTGATCGGCGCATCGATCTGCATCAGATCGTCATAGCTGCCGTCGCCGAGATTGCGCCCGACGGCGGAAATGATCCCCGCGGTGACGGTGCCGCCGAGGCCAAAGGAATTGCCGATCGCGATCACCCAGTCGCCGACCGCGGCGGTATCGCTGTCGCCCCAGGTCAAGGCGGGCAGTTTCTTGTGCGCGGCGATCTTGACGAGGGCGAGATCGGTCGTATCGTCGCGGCCGACAACGCGCGCCGGATGCACGGTGTTGTCGGCGAAGGTGACTTCGAGCTTATCGCCGCTGGTAACCAGGTCGTTGCTGGTCACGATATAGCCGCGCGGATCGACGATAAAGCCGGACCCCCGGGCGACGACGTGCGCGCCGCCACGGCTGGCGTCGGCCGCAAAAAAGTGCCGCAGGATCGGGCCGGCCGCACCGCGGGCGGACGAACCGGAGAGAATTTCCCGGCTCGGCTC
>JBOHMF010000643.1:0-1704 GCA_050730055.1 Allostellaceae bacterium | reverse complement strand
GGCCGCGTAACGTTCCAATCCGGCAACGCCCGCTCGACCAAGTTCAACAGAGAGCGGGACATCCCCGGGGTTCCCTCGTTTGAGATTTGCATTCAGTCGCCACTCTGGCGGGTTTTTTGTGCATCCTATTTTTGTCCAAGGTTCAATTTCGCTAGAGGAATAAGGAATTTCCTCAAGGAGATATACGCATGCCATCGATGTCTTCCCGACCATAATCGCCCGAGGAGTTGACGGAGCGGGTCTTAAATTTAGGTTAGGGCACCACCTGATCACGGATGCGCTTGCGTGTCCCGCGCGGCTGGTTTCTAGTGAACCGGTTTGTTACCGGAGCAGCCATGAGCACAGGGCCGGCGGATGATCCTGTTCTCGTTCGCTTCCAGCGGGCCTTGAGTGAGGTCTACGGAAGCCGGATCGAGCGCGTGATGCTCTTTGGCTCGCGCGCGCGCGGCGATGCGCGTCCCGATTCCGACTATGATATTGCCGTCTTCATCAAGGACCCGGGTGAGCTTTGGGACGAACTCGGCAATCTGTCGCACATTACCACCGATATCCTTAACGAAACCGGCGCAGTGCTCTCGGCAAAGCCCTTCCGCGCGGATGCCTATGGCGAGCGGTCGCCGCTGATGCGCGAAATACGCGATGACGGTCGCGAGCTGTGACGCCGGAAGCTGCACGTTTCCTGAAGAAGGCCCGCGAGTGCATTGCCGACGCCATGCTGTATCAGGCGATCGTACCGCGGATCGCCGGCCGTGAGGCTTACCTCGCCGCTTTCCATGCGGCGGAAGCGTTGCTCTATGAGCGCACCGGGAAGATTGCCAAAACTCATCGAGGTCTGCGCGCGCAATTCACCCGGATCGCCAAAGACGAACCCCGAATCGATCAGACTTTATCGGAATTTCTCGGCCGGGCTTATGAATTGAAGTCTCTTGCCGACTATGGCACAGGAACGGAAGCCGAGATTTCTGCCGTAACCGCCACGGCCGCGGTTGCCATGGCAAACCGCTTTGTGGATTGCATTTCCGGTCTGCTCGCCTGAACTCACCTCTGAGGAGCCGAGAATGAGCCGTTACCGCGAGATCACGCCAGCCGGGATGACGCCGGAACAGCGCCGCGTCCACGACCAGATCGTCGCCGGCCGGCGCGGCCGGTTTGGCGGACCGTTCCAACTGCTGATCCGCTCGCCCGAGATCTGCGAGCACGCCGCGAAGCTCGGCGAGCATCTGCGCTGGAGCACTTCGCTGCCGGCGCGGCTGTCGGAATTGGCGATCATCACCACCGCCCGCTTCTGGCGGGCCCAGTACGAGTGGTATGCGCACGCACCGCTGGCCGAGAAAGCCGGCGTCCCGGCGGCGGCGATCGAGGCGATCCGCCGCGGCGCTACCCCGAGCTTTGACAAGCCGGACGAGGCGCTCGTCTATGGCATCTGCACCGATCTGCAACAGACGCAGCGGCTCTCGGACGCGCGCTTTGCCGAGGCGATCGCGACATTGGGCGAGACCGGTCTTGTCGAGGTCGTTGCGCTGATCGGCTATTACACCTTGATCGGCAATACGCTCAATGTCTTCCAGGTCGCAGTGCCGGAGGGGGTGACGCCGCCCTTCCCCGAATAGAGGGGGGTTCGATGAGGCTCTGCGCTGCGCTCCTCGGTGCTCTACTCGGAGCGGCCTGCGGGGTCGCGCAGGCCCAGGTGCCGCTGCCCAAGGA
>JBOHMF010000642.1:0-1719 GCA_050730055.1 Allostellaceae bacterium | reverse complement strand
ATTCCTGCATCCGCCGCTATGTGATGGGCGAGGCGGCCTCCGAGCGCGAGGCGACACCGGAAGAAATGGCCGCGATGAAGCGGCTGATCCGCGCGGCGATGGTTGACGGCGCGCTCGGCTTCTCGACCGCGCCCAAGGACCGCGGCGACCCGGCCGGCGTCCCCGATGACGCCGAGCGCTGGGAGCTTGCCAGCGTGCTCGGCGAACTCGGCACCGGCGTCTTCCAGGTTGCCGGCGGCGCCCCCGGCGGCACCAAGGCGACCCGCGCAGTGGCCCGCGAGTTGGCGGCGCGCACCGGCCGCCCGTCGATCTACAACCTCATGTCTGATCCGATCGGCAATCCCGACGAGTGGGTCGAGCACCTGAAGTGGCTCGAGGACGGGTTCAAGAACGGGGCGCGCTGCTACGGCTCGTGCCTCTCGACCGTCGCCGGCGCGATCTTCAACCTGGAGCGCGGTCTCAACGTGCCGCAGGACGAAGACATCACGCACCCCGAGGGCTTCTTCCGCGGCATGCCGACCTGGGACAAGGTCATGGCCCTGCCCTATCAGGAGCGGATGCGCGCCTTCCGCGATCCCGCGACGCGCAAGGCGATGTCGGCCGAGGCGGTCGAGGGCACAGTGGCGCAGGAAGGCGGCATGACCGACCGGCGCGGCCGCGCCCGCGGCGTCTTCAACCGGCGCTGGGACCTTGTGCAGGTGTTCATGACCGCGAAGGGGCAAAACCGGCATCTCGAAGGCAAGAGCGTCGAGGAGATCGCCAAGGAGCAGAACAAGGGCATCATGGATGTCTTCCTCGACCTGTCGCTCGATGAGGATCTGCAGACCTGTTTCCAGGCGATCGACCGCAACCATGATCCACAGGTGCAGAAGCACATCCTGGGCTCGCCCTACACGGTGATCGGCACCAGCGACGGCGGCGGCCGGCCGCACACCAACGACCGGCACGAGACCAGCACGCACCTCTTGGGGTACTGGGTGCGCGAGCAGCAGGCGATGCCGCTCGAAGAGGCGGTCTATAGGCTGACCGGCAAAACCGCGCTGATGCACGACCTCGCCGACCGCGGCTTTATCGCTCCCGGCAAAGTCGCCGACATCACGATCTTCGACCCCGAGACGATCACCGAAAAGCCGCGCGAGCCGGTCAACGATCTGCCGGGCGGCGGGGCGCAGGTCAAGCGCGAGGCGGTCGGCATCGATCATGTCATCATCAATGGCACGGTGATGCTCGAAAACGGCGCGCTGACCGATGCGCTCCCCGGTCAGATCATCCGCGGCCCGCTCTACCAAGGCCCCCGCGCCTGATCAGACCCTTCTGAGATCGTCCCCCCTTCGCGGCCCTTCTCCCTCTCCGCCCCTCTGGGGCGGAGAGGGTCGGGGTGAGGTGGGGGATTTCAGAGTGCGTGCCAGCACCCGCCTCACCCTCCCGCGCCTTGCGGCGCGGGGCCCCTCCTCTCCCCGCAAGCGGGCGGAGAAGGAAAGTCAGGCTACTGGGTGCTTTTATTCCGGCTCGCGGCAATAGGCGGCGAGCTTGTTGCCGTCGAGATCGCGGACATAGCCGGCATAGGCGTTGGGCCAGAACCCGCGCGGGCCGACCGCGCCCTCGTCCCTGCCGCCCTGGGCCAGCGCGGCCTTGTGAAAGGCGGCGACGGCGGCCCGGCTCGGCGCGACAAAGCTGATCGTGCCGCCGTTGGCCGGCGATGCGGGTTTGCCGTCGGCC
>JBOHMF010000641.1:0-1766 GCA_050730055.1 Allostellaceae bacterium | reverse complement strand
CCCCGCCACTTGTCAACACGGCTGGCGCACGTCCTTCATAAAACCCGACATCCAGGGTAGAGCAGGGTAGAGCGGGGTGGGGTGGGTCGAGCAGTTACGCAGCTTTTGTCCGCTGTAGACGAGATGAAGCGGCACCGGGGCTCTGCCGGTTTCGGGGCGGCCTATCGGAGCTTCGTGTCGCTCGCCGCCGATCATCTGGGGCTTCTGGCTCCTTTCCTCCCAGCGCTCAGCCAACTCCTTTAATCGTTAGCAATTTTAAGGTGTAAAAGTACGGCGCATTACGCCTTTGCCATTGGAGTCCTCCATCCCCCACCCGGCGGTCACCATCCAAGCTCGCTGTGCGAGCCCAGCCGGACAAGCTCAAGGGTGGCCTCGTCCAGCTTGCGGTAGATCAGCACCAGATCGGGCCGGATATGGCAATCGCGGTGATCGCTCCACTCCCCGCTGAGCGCGTGATCGAAATACCGCCGGGGCAACGGTTCGTCATTCGCCAGCATCGTGACGGTTCCGATCAGCGCGGCATCGAGGCGCTTGGCGTGCCGGCCCGCTTTTTCCCGCTTGTAGTCGCGTCGAAAGCGGCTGGTGTGCTTAACAGTCCGCATTCAGGCTCGCGAGCAGTTTCTCCGGCGGTCCGACCGTGACCAGTTCGCCGCGCCGCGCGGCCTTCATCGCCTCGATCGTCTCCTCGTTCGGCACCAGCGGCTCGAAGGGAAGCGCCTTCTCCCTGGCGATCCTCACCATCATCAGACGGAACGCGTCGGACACCGTGAGGCCCATCGCCTTTAATACGGCCGTGGCTTCGGTCTTGGTCCGCTCGTCGATCCGGGCGCGAACAACAGCATTGGCAGGCATGACTGATCTCCTTGGGCTACAATGTAGCGCAATCAGGAGAAGGTTCAAACCGGGCTACGCTTGCCGCCGATTTTCGCTTACAACCCTGGACACGCGCCACTTGGAGACGCGAGCGCAACCCGGTACAACACCGGGCAAGGAGAAACCGCCATGCCGTTCTATGAAAAAGGCAATGTCCGCATCCATTACGAGGAGGCCGGGTCCGGCTTTCCGCTGATGGTCATTCCCGGCGGCGGGCTGAACTCGACCGTTGCCGGTCTCGCCAGCCATCCCTTCAACCCGCTGGAGGAGTTCAACAACGAATACCGCGTCATCGCGGCCGATCTGCGCAACGCCAACGGCGGCCAGTCTTCGGGTCCGCTTGAGATCGACCGGCCGTGGGACGGCTATACCGACGATCATCTCGGGCTGATGGACCATCTCGGCATCCGCGAATTCATGGTGCTGGGTTTCTGCATCGGCGGCCCGTTCATCTGGAACCTGATAAAACAGGCCCCCGAGCGCATCGTCGCCGCCGTCCTGACGCAGCCCTCCGGCTATCGCCCGACGATGCCGGATCTGTTCTATCAGAACAACATCAAGGGCTGGGCCCCCTCACTGTGCGAACACCGGCCCGACATCACGATGGAACAGGCGAGCGCGTTTCTCACCACCATGTACCGCAAGAACGCCGATTTCGTCTTCACCGTGACGCGCGATTTTGTGCGCAATTGCCGGACGCCGATCCTGGTCCTGCCCGACGATGTTCCGGCGCACCCCTATGCGGTGGCAATGGAGAGCGCGCATCTCGCGCCAAACGCGCAGGTGAGCCTCTACCCGTGGAAGGCGAACCCCGAGCAGATCCGGATCGCGCTGCGCCACGTCGGCACTTTTCTGCGGGCGCATCGGCCGGCGGCGGCGGCGCGGCCGATCGC
>JBOHMF010000640.1:0-1772 GCA_050730055.1 Allostellaceae bacterium | reverse complement strand
CTCCTGATCGGCGCCGCCAAGCTCGCCGTGCTGCTGTTTTTGTGGGCGGCGATTCTGGGCGGCGGCTTTGTCGTCTATTGCCTCCTCACCCTGCCCGATACCGGCGGGCTCAAGGCCGGCGCGCGGCGGCCGAGCCTCACGGTTCTGGCGCGCAACGGCAGCGTGCTCGCGACCTATGGCGACCTCTTTGGCCGCGCGCTCATCTTGCGGCAGATGGCGCCCGCTCTGCCGCGGGCGGTCATCGCCACCGAGGATCGCCGTTTCTATGACAATTTTGGCATCGATCCGCTCGGCATTCTGCGCGCCGCGCTGGCCGATCTGACCGCCGGCCATATCGTCGAGGGCGGCAGCACGATCACCCAGCAGCTTGCCAAGAACCTGTTTCTGACCCCGGAACGCTCGCTCACGCGCAAGGTGCAGGAGATCCTGCTGGCGCTCTGGCTCAACCACCGCTTTACAAAGAACCAGATCCTCGAAATCTATCTGAACCGGGTCTATCTCGGCGCCGGCACCTACGGGGTCGATGCCGCGGCGCACCGCTATTTTGGCAGATCGGCGCGCGATCTCTCGCTCTATGAGAGCGCCGAACTGGCCGGGCTGTTGCAGGCGCCAAGCCGCCTCAACCCGCTCTATGACCCGCGCGCGGCGGCGGCGCGCACCGCCCAGGTCCTCTCCGATATGGTCGCGGCCGGCTTTATCACCGCGCAGGAGGCGGCCGCCGCGCAGCGCTCGGGAGCGGTCCGCGCCGTCCCTGCCCCGGCGTCCGGTGTCCGCTATTTCACCGACTGGATCGCCGAGGAAGCCAAGGGGTATGTCGGCGAACGCGACCGCGATCTGACCATCCTGACCACCCTCGATCCGCGCCTCCAAAGCGAGGCCGAGAAGAGCCTTGCCGCGGCGATTGCGCGCGACGGTTCGCGGGCGCGGGCCAGCGAGGGAGCGCTGGTGGCGATGACGCCGGACGGGGCGGTGCGCGCGATGGTCGGCGGTCTCGACTATGACGACAGCCAGTTCAACCGCGCCACCGCGGCCCTGCGCCAGCCCGGCTCGGCGTTCAAGCCGTTTGTCTTTCTGGCCGGGTTGGAGGCGGGCCTCAGACCGGACAGTTCCGTCCTTGACGCGCCGATCCGGGTCGGCGATTGGCGTCCGCGCGATTATGGCCGGCGCTATCGCGGTCCGGTCACGATGGCCGAAGGTTTGGCGCAATCGCTCAATACGGTCGCGGTGCGGGTGGCGTTGCGCGCCGGGCTTGCCCATGTCGTCGCCGTCGCCCGCCGTCTCGGCATCACTTCGCCGCTCACGCCCGAGCCGAGCCTTGCCCTCGGCACCGGCGCAGTCACCCTGTTGGATCTGGTCTCGGCCTATGCCCCGTTTGCCAATGGCGGCCTCGGGGTGTGGCCCTACGGCATCGTCGAGATCCGCGACGGCGGCGGAAAGGTCCTGTTCCGCCGCGGCGGCTCAGGGCCGGGGCGGGTGGCCAGCCGCGCGGATGTCGGGCTGATGAATGCGATGCTGGAGGGTGTCGTCCGGCACGGCACCGGCCGCAGGGCGGTCTTGCCGCGCCCGGCCGCCGGCAAGACCGGCACGACCCAGGACTACCGTGACGCCTGGTTTATCGGCTATACTGCCGATCTGGTCACCGGGGTATGGCTCGGCAATGATGACGACACGCCGATGAACGGGGTCACCGGCGGCTCGCTGCCGGCAGAGATCTGGCACCGCTTTATGCTCGCCGCGACCCGCGGGATGCCGGTGCGGCCGCTGCCCGGACC
>JBOHMF010000639.1:0-1774 GCA_050730055.1 Allostellaceae bacterium | reverse complement strand
TTGCACCGGTAGCGCTGCAACCCCCTTGCCTTTCCGTTCTTCACATAGTCCGCTGCCGCCCAGCGCTTGCCGATAATCTCCGGCATGGCCCGTCCCCGTTGCGGTGAACCACCCCAGATTATCCCAACCTATCCTATATTACCACTCTCGATCATTTTACCCGGCATTCGCCAGATTCGTGGCGGCTGTGCCACCCAGAATGACCCCGTTGGGCGTCTTGGACAACGACAATCGCGCGCTGCGTGAGGCGGCCACTCAATTCTGCTCGCGCGTCGCCTTGAAGCGGAGCGCCGGCCATTCCGCGATCGTCGTGCGCAGATCAAAGGCGTTGCGGGCGAGAAAGACCGGGATGCCGTCATGGTCTTCGGCCGAGGCCGCGGGGTGGTGATCGCGAAAGCGCGCGATCTCTTCGCGCTCATCGGCTTCGAGCCAGCGCGCCGCCTGAAACGGCGCCGCGTCGAGACGGATGCCGAGATCGTATTCGTCCTTGAGCCGCGCCGTCAGCACATCGAGTTGCAACGGCCCGACGACCCCGACGATCCAGTCGCTTCCTTGTGAGGGTTTAAAGACTCGCGTCACCCCCTCCTCGGCCAGTTGTTCGAGGGCGTGGCGCAGGTGCTTTGACTTCATCGGATCATCGACGCGGATACGTTGCAGGATCTCGGGGGCAAAGCTCGGCATCCCGGTGACGCGGATTTCGCTGCGCTCGGCAAGCGTGTCGCCAATCCGCAGGCTGCCGTGATTGGGGATGCCGATGATGTCGCCGGGCCAGGCTTCCTCGGCGAGATTGCGCTCGCGGGCGAGAAAAAACACCGGGTTCTGCACCGACAGCGGGCGCCCGGTGCGCAGGTTTCTCAGCTTCATGCCGCGCCGGAAACGGCCCGAGCACAGCCGCACAAAGGCGATCCGGTCGCGGTGCTGCGGGTCGATATTGGCCTGCACCTTGAAGACAAAACCGGCGACTTCTTCGTCCTCGGGCAGGATCGGCCGCGGCCCGTCGGCGCCCTGGGCCGGCTGCGGGCGCGGCGCGGGCGCCAGCGCAGCTACCCCCGAGAGCAGCTCGTGCACACCAAAATTGTTGAGCGCGCTGCCAAAATAAACCGGGGTCAGATGCCCGGCGCGAAAGGCCGCGAGGTCAAAGGGCGGCAGCAAGCCGCGCGCCATCTCGACCTCCTCGCGCAGGCGTTGCAGCGCCGGCTTTGGCAAGAGCCGCGGCAGAGCGGGATCGTCGAGACCGCGGCAGCGCACCGGCGCGACCGGCCGTTCGCCGTGGGCCTTCAGCCCACGGACTTGATCCGTGGGGCCGCGCTCAAACAAGAGGAGCGCATCGGCGAACAGATCATAGGTGCCGAGAAAGTCGCGCCCCATGCCGATCGGCCAACTCGCCGCGGTGACATCGAGCGCCAGATCCTGCGCGATCTCGTCCAGGAGATCAAACGGATCGCGGCCCTCGCGGTCGAGCTTGTTGATAAAGGTGATGATCGGCACGTCGCGCAGCCGGCACACCTCAAACAGCTTTCTGGTCTGCTCCTCGATGCCACGGGCGGCGTCGAGCACCATGACCGCGCTGTCCACCGCGGTCAGCGTGCGAAAGGTGTCCTCGCTGAAATCCTGGTGACCCGGCGTGTCGAGCAGGTTGAAGGTGAGACCGTCATGCTCAAAGGTCATCACCGCCGAACTGACCGAGATGCCGCGCGCGCGTTCGATCGCCATCCAGTCCGAGCGGGCGCGCCGCCGCTCGCCGCGCGCCTTGACCTCGCCGGCGAGTTGGATG
>JBOHMF010000638.1:0-1780 GCA_050730055.1 Allostellaceae bacterium | reverse complement strand
CCTTGAGACCGTGCGCGTGCGCCGCCGCGGTAAAGCCGCGCAGAAGCGCGTCGTCCGCGTCCCGTTCGCCGTCGCGAAAACGAGGATTGAGACGGTAGTAATCCTTGACCGCGTAAAGGCTGCCGGAAAAGCCGGGATAGTGGAACGGGTTCAGATAGACCGCATTGAACCGCATCGCCGCGATGCGCGGCAGATGCGCCGCCCATCCGTGCACATTTCCCGCCAGCGTCGGAAACAGATTGTAGATGCGCAGTCCCTCGGCCATCGGGCCAGCCCCGGCAAACCCTCGACAGCGGTGAAAACGCGGCGTTCCCTCGCCCGCCCCTGCCCCCCAACGCGCGCTATGTGGCGAAGTTCCGGCAGAGGCACGGGGGAAGGATTATTGTGCGCCCCCATTGGCGCCATAGGGGACGCGCGATTTGTCTCTTCTCCGTGTCTCCGTGGTGAATATTTTACAGGATGACCTCGACAAGGAACGGGCCTGGGGTCGCGATCCCCTCGGTAAAGCGGCGGTTGAAGTCCTCCATTGTCGCGACCCGCGCGCCGGGGACGCCCATGCCGCGCGCCAGGGTCAGAAAATCGAGGGTCGGACGGTCGAGGTCGAGCATGTCGAGCGCCTTGCGGCCCGGGTTGCCGGCCCCGACATTGGCCAGTTCGCCCTTGAGGATCTGATAGGTGCGGTTGTTGAACAGCACGGTGGTGATGTCGAGACCCTCGCGCGCCTGCGTCCACAGCGCCTGGATCGTATACATCGCGCTGCCGTCGGCCTGCAACGAGACGACCTTGCGGCCGGGACAGGCGACCGCCGCGCCGGTCGCCAGCGGCATGCCGATGCCGATCGAGCCGCCCATGTTCGACAGCCAGTCATGCGGCGCCGCCGTGCGCGTCAGCCCGAAAAAGGCCCGCCCGGTGGTGACCGCCTCGTCGGTCACGATGGCCTCCTGCGGGAGCAGCGCCGCGATCGAGGCGCCGAGCGCGGCCGAGGTGATCGACCCGGTGGCCGGCGCGGGCGGCGGCTCGTTGACGACCGGCGCCGGCGTATCGCGGGCGCCCACCTCATCGGCCAGCCATTCGAGGGCGAGGATCGCATCCTCCTCCGGCCGGGCGAGAACATGACCCTTCGCCTCGGGCGGATAGAGCAGGCTCGGCTTGTCGGGATAGGCGAAGAACGCGACCGGCATCTTTGACCCGACCAGGATGATGTGCTCGACCCCTTTCAGAACCGAGAGCGCCTGATCGACGACATAGGGGATGCGCTCGACAAAGACGCGGCCGCGGCCGCGCTGCGTGCGCGCATTTGACCCCTGCGCCATCAGCCGCGCCCCGGTCTTCGCGGCAATCTGGCCGGCCAGCTCCAGCCCGTCGGCGAGATTGGCGCGGCCGGTCACCAGGATCAGCGTCGGCGCGCCCGAGCGCAGCACGCGAGCGGCCTCGGCGACCGCCTCGCGCGCCGGCGGCGCCGGCGGCGGAATTTCTGGCACCGCGGCCGGACCTGAACCCTCGTTCCAGGCCGTGTCGGCCGGCAGGATCAGGGTCGCGACCTGCCCCGGCGCGGTACGCGCGGCGACGATCGCGGCGGCCCCGTCGGCGGCGATCGCGTGCGCGTCGGGCGAGGTCTTGACCCAGCGCGCGGTCGTGCGCGCCGCGCTCTCGATGTCGGAGGTCAAAGGCGCGTCGTAGCGGCGGTGATAGGTCGCGTGGTCGCCGACGATGTTGACCATCGGCGTCGAGGCCTTGTTGGCGTTGTGCATGTTGGCCATGCCGTTGGCCATGCCGGGGC
>JBOHMF010000637.1:0-1797 GCA_050730055.1 Allostellaceae bacterium | reverse complement strand
TCGCTGCTCGACATCGCCGCCTCGATCGTCAACCTGCTCGCGGTCAGCCATGCGCTGAGCCCGGCCGACCGCGAGCACCGCTTTGGCCACGGCAAGGCCGAGCCGCTGGCCGTGCTCGGCCAGTCGGCCTTTATCGCCGGCAGCGCCATGCTGCTGATTGCCGAGGCGGTGCGGCGGCTGATCCGGCCGGCGCCGGTCGCCAACCCGCCGGTCGGGATCGCGGTGATGGCGTTCGCGGTCGTCGTGACGGTGGCGCTCGTCGCCTATCAGCGCTCGGTGGTGCGCCGCACCGGCTCGCTCGCGGTCACAGCCGACGAGTTGCATTACCGCGGCGATCTCGTGCTCAACGGCAGCGTCATCCTGGCGCTGGTTTTTGGCGGTCTCCTGGGCGTGCCCTATCTCGATGCCGCCTTTGGCGCCGCGATCGGATTGTGGATCATCTGGAGCGCGGTCAAGCTGACGCGGCTGTCCCTGACCCAGTTGATGGATCGCGAATTGCCGGACGCCGAGCGCGCCCAGATCCGCGCGATCGCCGAGGCTCATCCCGATGTCAGCGCGGTGCACGATCTGCGCACCCGTGCCGCCGGTCCGACCGCCTTTATCCAGCTTCATCTCGAAATGCCGGGGGCGCTGTCGCTGTTCCGCGCGCACGAGATCGCCGATGAGGTCGAGGCGGAATTGCGCCGCGCCTATCCCCATGCCGAGATCCTGATCCACGAGGACCCGGCCGGGATCGAAGAGCCGCGCGCGCAGTTTCCGCCAAGGGTGGACGCACGATGAGCGCGGGGAAAAAGACGCTGCTGTTGACCGGGGCGAGCCGCGGCATCGGCCACGCCACGGTCAAGCGCTTCAGCGACGCCGGCTGGCGCATCATCACCTGCTCGCGCGATGCGGTGCCGGCCGAATGCAAGCGCGATCCGAACTGGACCCATCACATCACCGCCGATCTGGCGATCCCTGCCGATGTCGAGCGGCTGATCGGCGAGGCGAACCGGCATCTCGACGGCGCACTCGACGCGCTCGTCAACAACGCCGGGGTGTCGCCAAAGGCGCCGATCCACGAGCGGCTCGGTTGCCTGAATGGCGAGATCGACGATTGGCGCGCGGTATTTCAGCTCAACTTCTTTGTGCCGCTGATGCTGGCGCGCGCCTTTGCGGCGCCCTTGGCGCGCGCCCGCGGGGCGATCGTCAACGTCACCTCGATCGCCGGCCACGCCGTGCATCCCTTTGCCGGTTCGGCCTATTCGACTTCAAAGGCAGCGCTTTCGGCGCTGACGCGCGAGATGGCGGTCGATTTCGCCGAATTGGGCGTGCGCGTCAACGCCGTCGCTCCCGGCGAGATCGAGACCGCGATGCTCTCGCCCGAGAGCGCGGTCCTTCTGCCGCGCATTCCGCTGCACCGCCTCGGCGTTCCCGGCGATGTAGCCGGGACGATCTTCTTTCTGTGCAACGCTGACGCCGCCTATCTCACCGGCACCGAGATCTTTGTCACCGGCGGCCAGCATGTCTATTGAGGGCGCGGCTCGGGAGCGGCTGCCTGCTCCTCAGCCGAGCTTTTCGCGCGGCGGCACCGTATCGGCGACAAGATCGCGCACCTGCATCTTGCCGGGCAGCGGATCGAGCGTCATCACCGCGTCGGCGCGCAGCCGGGTGGTGCAGGCATAAGCGACACGGCCGTCGATCGCGATTGTGCACTCCTTGCAGACATTGGCGTTGATGCAGCTGTAGCGGATCGCCAGGGAGGGATCGCGATGCGCGCGCACCCAGAGGAGCGCGTCGAGCACGGTGGCGCCCTCC
>JBOHMF010000636.1:0-1801 GCA_050730055.1 Allostellaceae bacterium | reverse complement strand
GTCGGCGTCGGCCAGCCGACCCTGCGGATCGACGGATTGACGGTCGGCGGCACCGCGGCGTGAGGGTGGCGGCGCGCCGCCACCCTCTTTACTTGTCACCCCGTGGGCCTTCAGCCCACGGACTTGATCCGTGGGGAAAGCCGGGGCCCATTCTTCCTCCGCGCGGGCTGGTGATGGCTGGCATGGCATTGCCATTGCTTGCAAATTCCAAGCGGCTGAGAGATGGGTCCCGCCCCGGCTTTCGCCGGGGTTCGCCGGGACGACAAGGAAACGGTGGCAGACTTATCTGGCGCACACCTCTTGCCGCGGCTTTTCTCGCAGCAGTTCTTCTCTCGGCGAGCGCCCGCGCCTGCACGCTCGCCACCGCGCCTTCGACGCGCTGGTCGCTGGTTCGCGAGAACGGTGTCGTCTGGCTGGCGACGCCGTGCGGCCGGCGCTTCTACAGCCTTGGCGTCAACACCCTCGACGGCGGCTATCCCTGGCGCCGGCACGGCGGCAAGACCTATTACACGTGGCGGGCCTTTACACCGACCCTCAAGGACTGGGTGAAAGAGACGCAGGCGCGGCTCCAGCGCTGGGGGTTCAACACCGCCGGCGCATGGTCGCTGCCGCCGCAGATCCTGCACATGCCGATGATCGTCGATCTCGAACTCGGCCGCGGCGCGCGCTTTCACTGGTTCGACCCGTTCGCGCCCGACATGCAGGCGCGCATGACCGCGCTCGCCAAAAAGCTCGTCGCCCCCTATCGCCACTCGCCCTACCGGATCGGCTACTTCTCGGACAACGAGGTCGGCTGGTGGCCGGGCGCGCTGTTCGTCTTCTATTCGATGAAGCCGGCTTCCTCGGCGACCAAGGAGCGTTGGATCAAGCTGCTGCTCCATCATTATCGCGGCAGCTGGCGGCGTTTTACGGCCGATTTTGCGCCGCCGCCCGGGGTCCGCTCGTGGGCCGCCCTGCGCGCTTCGACCGGGATGACGCGGATGCGGCCGGGCGGTCACGGCATCGCCGTTGTCGAAAAGTGGTGCGGGATCGTCGCCCGCCGTTATTACACGCTGGCCGAAAAGGCGATCCGCGCCGCCGATCCCGACGCGCTCTATTTTGGCGACCGTCTGCCGATCTATTACGACCCCGCGGCGGTGCGCGCGATGGCGCCCCATGTCGATGCGATCACCACCAACTACAATCTCGACGCCAGCGACGGCTGGGTCGCCCCCTATTATTTCGCCGGTCTTGAAAAGCTCTCGGGCGGCAAGCCGATCCTCGTATCGGAATGGTTTTTTGCCGCCCGCCAGAACCGCACCGGCAACCGCAACAACGGCCATCTGATGACGGTGGCGACGCAAGCGGAACGCGCCCGCGGCGCCGCGGCGGCGGTCCGCAACTTTGCCCGGCTGCCCGAGATCGTCGGCACCCACTGGTTCCAGTATTACGACGACCCAAAGGGCGGGCGGCCCGATGGCGAGGACTACGATTTCGGTCTTGTCGATAGCGGCAACCGCCCCTATCGCCGCCTTGTCGGCGCGCTCGCCACGGCCAACCGGCAGGCCGCGGCGATCCATGCCCGCGCCGCGCTGGCGCGACCCGCGGAGGCCGGCGGCTTTATCGTGCCCTATGCCGCGATTGCGCTGCGCCGCGGTCTTGCCGACTGGCCCAAGCCGGCAAGCCTTCTGCCGCCGCTCAAGGCGGCGCCGGGCGCCGTCGCCTTTGGCGAAGCCTATCTGTCGTGGAGCCGGAAGGGTCTCGCGCTGGCGACGATCGGGCAGGATTACTACGATCTCGACCTCTTGGCTTATCAGGGTCC
>JBOHMF010000635.1:0-1806 GCA_050730055.1 Allostellaceae bacterium | reverse complement strand
GCACCGGCACCGGGCGGTGCCGCCGCACGGCGCGCAGGCTCGGGCCGGGTCCGCTCGGGAAATAACCGTAATCGACGATCAAGGCGGCGCCGGGCCCGCGCGCCAGCCGCCGGCCCAGCGAGGCCGCCAGGGCGAGAGCGCTCGGGCAGACCTCGACAACGGCGCCGGCGGGAGCCGTGGCACGCAGCGGCTCGGGAACGATGAGGCTCACCGCCGGGTCCGCGGGACCATTGACAAAGGCGAGGCGGCCCTCCGCATCGAGACCGACCCGGCGCTCGGCCCAGTGGACGCCGACGCGCACAAACTGGCGGATCGGCAGGGCGTCAAAAAACTCGTTGGCGACGAGCAGCAGGGGACCGGCCGGCGCCTCGTCGAGGCGCTCGACCCAGCGCGGCTGCGCTTCCGCGAGCCGCTCCTGCTGCACCCGGCGCAGCACCGGACTGCGCTCGACCAGGACGAGATCGAGAGCGCGGCGGAACTCCGGCACTATTGCCGCGGCGCGCATGAGGTCGCTCGCCAGGGTGCCGCGGCCGGGGCCGAGCTCGACCAGGATGATGCGCTGCGGCCGGCCCATCGCCTGCCACAAAGCGGCGCACCACAGCCCGATCAGTTCGCCAAAAACCTGACTGATCTCGGGCGCGGTGACAAAATCGCCGGCGGCGCCGATCGGGTTCTGCCGGGCGTAATATCCGTCCTGCGGATCATGGAGCGCCATCGCCATGTAGGCGGCGAGCGAGAGCGGCCCCTCGGCCCGAACCCGGCGGGCGAGGCGAAGGGCGAGGCTTTCCCGGCTCACCGGCCGATGGCAGCCGCCGGCGCCCGCCGCCGGGCCCACAGCATCAGCGCGAGACCGGCGCAAAAGACCGGGATCGACAGCAACTGTCCCTCGGTCGTGCCAAGCCACAGATAGCCGATCTGCGGGTCGGGCCGGCGGAACATCTCGCAGAAGATGCGCGCCACGGCATAGCCGAGAAGAAACAGCCCGGTGACCAGCCCCGGACGCCGCCGCCAGCCCATCCGTTCGGCCACAAACAGCACCAGGAACAACAGGATGCCCTCGCAGAACGCCTCGTAAAGCTGGCTCGGGTGACGCGGGATCGGTCCGCCCATCGGAAAGATCATCGCCCATGGCACATGGGTCGGACGGCCGAACAATTCTCCGTTGATGAAGTTGGCGATGCGGCCAAAAAACAGACCGATCGGCACGGCCTCGGCGATGACATCGGAAAACGCCAGGAGCGGGAGCTTGTGCTTCCGCGCAAACAAGAGGATCGCCACGGCGACGCCGAGCGCGCCGCCGTGAAATGACATGCCGCCATGCCACACTTCGAGAGCTTGCAGCGGATGAGCGGCGTAATAGCCGGAATTGTAGAAGAGGACATAGCCGATGCGCCCGCCAAGGACGACGCCGAGGGTCGCCCAGACGAGAAAATCATCGATGTCGCGCGGCCGTGCAATGTTTGGCGCGCGCCCGGCGAGGGTCATGCAGTAGCGCCAACCGATGATGAGGCCGGCGATATAGGCAAGCGCATACCAGCGGATCGCAAAGGGTCCAAACGCGACCGCGACCGGATTGATCACGGGATAGGGGATCAGAAACAGCTCCATGACGGCAGGCAATCCGGATAAACCAGCGAGGCCAGAAGCCCCGCCGCGGTTATAGGCGGCGCCCGCATCCCCGCCAAGCCGGCGCGGCGGCGACCGAACGGCGCGGTGCGACGGCTCTGCGGGGATGCCGTTGCGCATCGGTCTTGTTCGCAAATCCGCCGTTGACCACGGGCGGCGAACGGTATCCGATGCGGCAGC
>JBOHMF010000634.1:0-1808 GCA_050730055.1 Allostellaceae bacterium | reverse complement strand
TCTGGATCTACAACAACCGCCATCTGGTCGAGAATCTGTGGGCGCGCCTCAAGGAGTGGCGCGCGGTCGCAACCCGCTATGAAAAGACCGCCCGCTTCTTTCTTGGCGTGCTCTGTCTGGCCGCTGCCGCCGATTGGATCAAGTTCTAACAGACCCTAGTGCTGGGCCGCCTCCTTGGCTGGCCCTATCACGGTTCCGAAAGCGAGCGGCACAGGCTGGTCGCGCAACTGCCGCTCGTCGCCTTTTGGCCGCGATCATGAACCGTCCCTCGCCTGACAAAACGGAAGACGAGATCAACCGCCGCCACCAGGAGAAGGCGGCACGGCGCAAGGCGGTGCGCGAGCGCATCCTGGCGACCAAGACGATCGAGCGCGGTCTCCTCATTGTCCACACCGGCACCGGCAAGGGCAAATCGACCGCCGCCTTTGGTCTTGTGCTGCGCTGCCTCGGCCACGGCATGCGGGTCGGCATCGTGCAGTTTGTCAAGGGTGCCTGGGAGACCGGCGAGCGCGCCGCGCTCGCCCGCTTTGGCGATCTCGTGGCCTGCCGGGCGATGGGCGAGGGATTTACCTGGGACACGCAGGACCGCGCCCGCGACATCGCCGCCGCGCGCGCCGCCTGGGAGACGGCAAAGGCGATGATTGCCGATCCCGCCTACCGGTTGGTTCTGCTCGACGAACTCAATATCGTCCTGCGCTATGACTACCTGCCGCTTGACGAAGTTCTCGCAACGCTGAAGGCAAAACCCCCTGACCTGCACCTCGTCGTCACCGGCCGCAACGCCAAGCCCGAACTGATCGAGATCGCCGATCTCGTCACCGAGATGAAGCTGGTGAAGCACCCGTTCCGCGCCGGGGTCAAGGCGCAGCGGGGGATCGAGTTCTGATGGTCCGCGCGCTGATGCTGCAAGGCACTGGCTCCGATGTCGGCAAGTCGCTGCTGATCGCCGGTCTGGCGCGCGCTTTTTCCCGCCGCGGTCTCAGGGTATTGCCGTTCAAGCCGCAGAACATGTCGAACAATGCCGCCGTCACCGTTGAGGGCGGCGAGATCGGCCGAGCCCAGGCGTTGCAGGCGCGCGCCTGCGGCGTGTTGCCGACAAACGACATGAACCCGGTGCTGCTGAAGCCGCAATCCGACACCGGGGCGCAGATCGTGGTCGGCGGGCGGGTCCGGGGCGCCGCTTCGGCGCGCGCGTATCACGCCCTCGCGCCGACCCTGCTGCCGGCAGTGCTCGCGGCCTTTGCCCGGCTCGCCGCGCGCGCCGATCTGGTGCTGGTCGAGGGGGCGGGAAGTCCGGCCGAGATCAACTTGCGCGACGGCGACATCGCCAATATGGGCTTTGCCGAGGCGGCAGGGGTGCCGGTCGCCCTCATTGGCGACATCGAGCGCGGCGGCGTCATCGCCCAGATCGTCGGCACCTGCGCACTGTTGTCGGGTCGCGAGCGGACGCTTCTCGCCGGCACCATCGTCAACAAGTTTCGCGGCGACCCGCGGCTCTTTGACGGCGGTGTTGCCGCGCTCCGCGAACGCACCGGCCTCCCTTGCTTTGGCGTGGTGCCGTATTTCGCGCAAGCTGCGGCGTTGCCGGCCGAGGATTCGTTGGCTTTGGCCTCTCTGAAAAACCCTGTCTCGACCTCTACAAAGGACACTCTGCATATCGCCGTGCCGGTATTGCCGCATATCGCCAATTTTGACGATCTCGACCCGCTCGCCGCCGAACCCGCGGTCGAGGTGATCTGGGTACGGCCGGGCCGGCCGCTGCCGCGCGAAGCGGCGCTCGTCATCCTGCCGGGATCAAAGGCGACACT
>JBOHMF010000633.1:0-1818 GCA_050730055.1 Allostellaceae bacterium | reverse complement strand
CGATGACGCGCTCGCAATCGCGCCGGGCGGTCTCGACGAGCGCCAGATGGCCGGCGTGGAGGGCCCCCATCGTCGGCACCAGTCCGATCGGCCCGCCGGCCTTGCGCCATGCGGCGCCGCGGGATCTCAGATCGGCGATTGTGCGCGCCAGATCCAAACCGGACCCTCCCGCTGCTGCGGTCGCAGAATAGCAAGGGAGACGTCGCGCGTCTCGTTTACCGGGGCGCCGCCACGACCGGGCAGGAGCTTGATAATCTCGCTGTCCCCCGTGGAACTTCCCGCCAATGATGGTGTTCGCCCACAGCTTGTCCCTGGCCGAGGGCCTCGTTCGGTTTGTCTTAACCATTCAACCTGACCAGAAATGGGTATAGCCGATCGAGAAAGCTCGCAAGTTTCCATACTCTGTCGATCCGGCTTGCAGAGCGACCCGGATCTCGTCTTGCCGAAAAGATTGGATATGATCTATTTTGAAGGCAATTATTGCGCCCGCAAAGAGCGGAGCGAATAAGATGGGGAAGCGCAACCGGAAATTGCCGACCCCCGGCCGCGCTTTTGCGGGGGAGCGCCGGCCGCGACGGCCATTCCAGATCATGCCGCGACGCGAGAGGAGCGAGCCATGCCGCCCACCGACTCCTTTGCCGATCCCGTTCCGGCGCCGGCGCCCGGTGCGCCCTCACCCGCGGCAGAGCTTTTTCCCAACGGACACAGCCCTGCGGAAGAGGGCTTAAATGGACAAACCGGGAATGGCTCCGCCGGCGCTCTTGATCAGCGCGCGCTGCTTCATGCCTTGCAGGCGATGCGGATGGGAGATTTCTCGATCCGCCTGCCCGGCGATCAGACCGGGCTTCCCGGCAAGATCGCCGACACTTTTAACGAGATCATCGCCGCCAATCACGCGATGGCCACCCAACTCGAACAGCTCGGTCATGTCGTCGGCCGCGAGGGCATGACGCGGCAGCGGATGCGCTTTGCGCTGACCGACGGCGCCTGGGGCGGCATGGAAACCTCGGTCAACACCTTGATCGATGATCTCCTGTGGCCGACGACAGCGGTGACGCACGCGATCGCCGCGGTGGCCAAGGGCGATCTGATGCAGACCGTGCGCCTCGATGTCGACGGCCGGCCCTTGAAGGGCGAGTTCTACCGCTCGGCCGCGATCGTCAACACGATGATCAAGCAGCTCAGGGTCTTCACCTCGGAGGTGACGCGCGTGGCGCGCGAGGTCGGCATCGACGGCAAACTCGGCAGCCAGGCCCAGATCCCCGAAGTCAGCGGCGTCTGGAAGGACCTGACCGACAGCGTCAACTCGATGGCCTCCAACCTGACCGCTCAGGTGCGCAACATCGCCGAGGTCACGATCGCGGTCGCCAATGGCGATCTGTCAAAAAAGATCACCGTCGATGTGCGCGGCGAGATCCTGCAACTGAAGGAGGCCATCAACACGATGGTCGATCAGTTGCGTTCCTTTGCCGCCGAGGTGACGCGCGTCGCGCGCGAGGTCGGCACCGAAGGCAAGCTCGGCGGTCAGGCGCTCGTCCCCGGCGTCGCCGGCACCTGGAAGGATCTGACCGACTCGGTCAACGCGATGTGCGGCAACCTGACCGACCAGGTGCGCAACCTCGCCCATGTGACGACGGCGGTGGCGCGCGGCGATCTGTCGCGCAAGATCACCGTCGATGTGCGCGGCGAGATCCTCGAACTCAAGGACACCATCAACACGATGGTCGATCAGTTGAACGCCTTTGCCTCGGAGGTGACGCGCGTCGCGCGCGAGGTCGGCACCGAGGGACGGCTCGGCGGGCAGGCCCAGGTCCCCGG
>JBOHMF010000632.1:0-1818 GCA_050730055.1 Allostellaceae bacterium | reverse complement strand
TGGGCTGATGCCCTCACCCAACCTGATCGCCTCCTCGCTGGCCCGGCGCACCCGCGATACCGCCTTGTGCGTGATGGGGAATTCGCTCGCGCTCTACAACCCGCCGACGCGGGTGGCCGAAGAATTTGCGATGATCGACGTGATCTCGGGCGGGCGGCTGATCGCCGGTTTTCCGGTCGGCACGCCGATGGACACCTGCTTTGCCTATGGTCAGAACCCCAGCCAATTGCGCGAGCGCTATTATGAGGCGCACGACCTGGTGGTGAAGGCGTGGACCGAACCCGAAACTTTTGCCTGGAACGGCCGCTTTAACCAGCAGCGCTATGTCAACATCTGGCCGCGCCCGTTGCAGAAGCCGCACCCGCCGGTGTGGATTCCGGGCGGCGGCTCGGTCGAGACCTGGCAGTGGTGCGCGGCGATGGACCACGTCTACTGCTACCTGTCCTATTTTGGCTACAAGGCCGGGCAGGCGACGATGAGCGGGTTCTGGAATGAGATGAAAAGGCTCGGCAAGGAGCCCAACCCCTATCATGCCGGTTTTCTGCAATCCGTTGGCGTCGCCGAGAGCCGGGAAGAGGCGTACCGTCTCTACCGCGAGCCGGCCGAGTATTTCTACGGCCGCTGCCTGCATGTCGATCCGCGTTTTGCCGGACCGCCCGGCTACACCAGCGAAGCGACCATGCGGGCCGGCATCGTCGGCCAGGTCCAGCAGGCGGCGGCGCAGTCCGCCGCGGCGCCGGGGCTGTCGAGCCGGTTCTCGCAACTGGCGCGCGAAATGGACGCGATCGTGGACAAGGGCTATGTCATCATCGGCTCGCCCGACGAGGTTGCCGCAAAATTGCGCGAAGTCGCGATCAATCTCAATGTCGGCCACCTGATGCTGTTGTTGCAGTTCGGCAACATGCAGAAGGATCTCGTTACCTACAACACCAGGCTCTTTGCCGAAAAGGTGATGCCGCAACTCCAGGACATCTTCTCCGAATGGGACGACCGCTGGTGGCCGCAACCGATCGCGCACAGCGCGCGGGCCGCGCTGCCGCCGTTTGAGGCGCCGGCCCTGGCGGCGGAGTGATCTCGTGAGCGAACCCGAAACCTTGACCATCGAACTGAACGGTTTTTCCTGCCGCGTGTGGAAGAAGGGCAACGGGCCAAAGCTCGGCTTTCTCGCCGGCTTTGGCGGATTGCCGCGCTGGGTTCCGTTTCTCGACGCGCTGGCCGCCCAGCGCACCGTGATCGTGCCCTCGCTCCCCGGTTTTCCCGGCGGAGAGCGCGGCCACACCGTTCTCGACACCCATCTCGACTGGGTCCTGGCCGTGCGCGATCTGCTGGGAAAAGCCGGTCTCGACGGCGCCGATCTCGCCGGCAGCACGGTCGGCGGCTCGCTCGCCGCCGAGGTCGCGGCGATCTGGCCGCAGAGGGTGCGCCGGCTCGCGCTGATCGCACCGTGGGGTCTGTTTGACGAGAAGGAGCCGATGGCCGACCCGTGGGCGCAGCGCGCTCCCGATGTGCCGGGTCTTCTGTGCGCCGATCCCGAGCACTGGAATGCGCTGAAAGCCGCGCCGGAAGGCGCCAATGCACCCGATTGGCCGATCGAGCAGACCCGCGCCAATGAGGCCGCCGCACGCATTTTCTGGCCGCTTGGCAATACCCGGATCGAAAAGCGGCTGCCGCTGATCGCGGCCCCGACCCTCCTCATCCGCGGCGCAGAGGATCATGTGATGCCGCGGAGTTACTTTGAGCGCTTCGCCCATGCGCTCGCCGGACGCAGTGAGATCCGCACGATCGCGGGCGCCGGCCACTTGGCCGAACTCGACAAGC
>JBOHMF010000631.1:0-1834 GCA_050730055.1 Allostellaceae bacterium | reverse complement strand
GCGAGCCGGACCGGCCCCCGCCCAGACCGTCGCGGACCCCTACACCGCGACGGTCAAGCTAGACGCCACCGCAGACAATGCCGTCGATGCGCGCCGCGACGCGCGCCGCGACGGCGAGCGCCGGGCCCTTGCCAAGGTGGTCGAGCAGGTTTCCGGCGCCGCTGATGTCCACCTTCCAAAGCTGAGCGATGATGCCGTCATCGGCATGGTCAAAAGCTTTGAGGTGGCGCACGAGCGGATGTCGGCGGTGCGCTATCTCGCCGACTACACCTTTCACTTCTATCCCGACAAGGTGCGGCGGCTGATGCACCAAGCTCACCGCGCCGCGCCCCCGACCGCACCGCCGGCCACAACGGCACCCCCGGCCGCCGCCGTGGTCGTCCTGCCGGTCTACGAGGACGGTGCCAGGGCGGTGTTGTGGAACGACCCCAACCCCTGGCGCGACGCGTGGTCGCAGCACCCGAGCGGGACCGGACTGAACCGACTGATCGTGCCGCTTGGCGACATCGACAATCTCAACGCGATCGATGCGGCGCGGGCCGATGCGGGGCAAGCGGACGCGCTGCGGGCGATCGCCCGGCGCAACGGCGGCGGCGAGGTGGTGGTCGCGCTGGCCAGGCCGCGGCGGAGCGCCGGCGCGATCACCGGTCTCGATGTCGCGATCAGCGCCTATCGCGGCGGCCGGCTTATCGGCCGGAGCGAAGCGAGCCTCTCGGCTGCCCCGGGCGAAGACCCGGCGGCGCTGCTGGGCCGCGCCGTGACTGCAACCGCAGACGCCATTGCGCACGCCCCCGCCCCGACAACCGAAAGCAGCATCTCGGCGGTCGTGCCGATCACCGATCTCGGCGAATGGATTGCAGTGCGCCGGCGCCTTGCCGCGGTGCCGATGATCCGCGGCATCGACCTCTTGTCGCTGAACCGCGAGGAAGCCCGCATGCGGCTCAGCTATGTCGGCAGCTCCGACCAGTTGAAGCTCGCCCTTGCTGCGGCCGATCTCGCCCTCGACGGCGGCGCTCCGGTGTGGCGGTTGCGCCCGGCGGGCGCGGCGGCCCGGCCATAGACGCCTGCGCGCCGCACCTGCCGCCATGACGCTCCGGTCCAAAATCGAGGCCATCCCCCCGCAGCAGAAGCGTGCGGTGAGCCGGCTCGGCCTCAATCTGCCAAACCTGATCACCCTGGCGCGCCTTTTGGTGGTTCCGCTTGCTGTCTGGCTTATCCTGGCCAGACGCGATGGCGTGGCGTTCTGGATCTTTGTCGCGGCCGGTCTGTCGGACGCGCTTGACGGCTTTATCGCCAAGCGCTTCAACCGCCGGACCCGGCTCGGAGCGCTGCTTGACCCGATCGCCGACAAGACGCTTGTCGTCAGCCTGTACGTGACGCTCGGCCTCGCGGGCGATCTGCCAAACTGGCTTGTGATCCTGGTCGTGTTCCGCGATACGATGATTATCGGCGGCTTTCTGCTGATCCAGTCGATCGCCGTGCCAAAGCGCTATGATCCGCTCTACATCAGCAAGATCAACACGGCGCTCCAGATCATCCTCCTGGGCTTTGTCCTGGGCCGGCTCGGCATGGGCGCCAATGCCGGTCCGCTGACCGATCTGCTGATCTATGCGGTGGCGGGGACAACGACCGCCTCGGGGCTGTCGTACCTGGTGCGCTGGGCGCGGATCATCGCGCGCTCGGAACATGCCTTGTGAACCCATGCCGGCGCGATTCGGCGCCTGCGCCCATGCCGGGCAGCCGGCGATCGTCCCCGCCCGGCATGGCGATCGAACCGGGCTTTCCGCCGGCGCACACCGGGCTACAATGCGGGACCCGGAGCGCGGTCTTTCTC
>JBOHMF010000630.1:0-1857 GCA_050730055.1 Allostellaceae bacterium | reverse complement strand
ACCGAAGGTCGGGAGTTCAATCCTCTCACCCGGCACCATTTATCGTCCGGCTGCACTCGTCTTCGGCAGGGCCGCCCAGGGGACGATCGCCCAATCCGGCGAATCGCAGGCACGCTCCGCCCGCGCGTTGATTGCGCCGAGCCACAGTCCCTTTTCCGTCAGCACCCAACTGGGGAAGGCCCACACCTCGGGATCGGCGTAATCGCAGTCGTCTTGGTTCTTGGGCGGCGCCATTTCGGCGGGGTGGTACTGCTTCATCAGCGCGACGACGGCCGAGCCGAAGACCTTGCTGCGATAGTCCAGCCACGCCTCGCTATTTTCGTTCTCCGGCGGAATCGGCCCGTGCCCCTCGGGGAGAACCGCGTCGAGCGTCAACTCGCGTCCGCTCCGCGCGTCGAAGCTATGGCCTTCGGCGCTGAAGTCAGGATGAGCAGTCCCCGCGCAATCCCAGGAGGAACGCCAAATGTAGCTGACATACGCGGCACCAAGCCAAGGCTTGTCCGACTTGTCGTTGTCCATGCCGGGCCGTCCGTCCGATCCGGTGCATTGGAGCCAATCCGAGACCGTCGACCATTGATGCTGCGCCAGCGTGTGATTGATGGCCGCCATCGCCGACGCCGCATAGCCGCTCTCGAGGCGAAACAGCCGGATGCCCGTGAGAGACTCGCGATACCATCGGATGGTCTTGCCGTTTTGGGTTTCAGCTTCCTGAGGAACGAATTTCAGGCCGGCGAGCCGCAGACGCTCATAGAGACCAACACCCGCCGGAAGGTCGGCCGGCGCGTCGGCAGGCGCGGCGGCCGGATGAAGGCTGACCGGGAGCTTTTTTCCCTTGGCGGTGGTGAGGAAACCCACCAGGCCGACGCCCGACTGGGTCAGGCTGATTTTGTCGTTGGTGATATCGGCGGTCAGATCCAGCGCCTGACCGTGCCGCTGGCCCGACAAAGCGATGTCGAGGCGCGTCTGACCATAGAAATAGTTCCCCGAGATCGACCCGTTGTCGTCCGTCAGCTGCACGACGATGGGTGCAGAGCCGGCGGCGCCCTCGTAGACCGCGCTCTGCGCCGCCAGAGCCGGCATCGCCGCGATCAACACCAGGGCCAGCGCGAGGGGACGGATCATCGGCCGCCTTGATGCGTGAACCTGCGGCACAAGTCCAGCCTACCGCACGCAGTCGAGCAGCGGGCCCATGTCACCGCTGCGGCTCGCGATCAGCGTCGCGCGTTGCGCCACCCACGGATCGGGCGGCAACGGGGACCAGTGCAGCGGATCGGGCAGGATCACCGCCAACCGCGTCGCCTCGTCCGGCGTCAGCGCCGCCGCGTCGCGACCGAACCAGTGCCGTGCCGCCGCCTCGACACCGAAGATGCCGGGACCGAATTCCACGCTATTGAGATAGACCTCGAGGATGCGGCGCTTCGGCCACAACAGCGCGATCTGCGGCGTCAGCCACAATTCCAGCACCTTGCGCACCATGCTGTGGGCGGGCCACAGGAAGAGATTGCGCGCGACCTGCATGGTGATGGTGCTGGCGCCGCGCGGACGGCGGCCGGCCAACGCGTCATCGACCTGATCCAGCAACGCCATCGTGTCGACGCCGAACGATTCGTTGCAAAACAGATTGTCCTCGGACGCGATGACCGCGCGCGGCAGCGCCGGCGCGATCTGCCGATAAGGAACCCACGCGTGATGCAAGGGATAGCCTTGCACCGCGCGGATCAACATCAACGCGGTGATCGGCACCGGCACGAAGCGGAAGATGACCAACAAAACGGGCGGCCCAAGCAGGAGCGCGAGCGCGATATTCTTGAGCAGGCGCCGGGCGGCGCCCGGGCGTCGTTTCTCTCGGGCCATTAC
>JBOHMF010000629.1:0-1865 GCA_050730055.1 Allostellaceae bacterium | reverse complement strand
GGACTTGTCCTGCTCTCAGAGCTGACCGAAAATTAAGTTGAGTGATTTCAGTGGTCTGTGATTCGGTCGTGGTTGCGAATACGACGGAGTGGCACATGGCCGGGACTGGAATCACTCGCCTGAAGTATCGGCGGGATGGGCTGCGCTATGCAAGCGACCCGACGGACGCGGAGTGGGCGGTGATCGAACCGCATCTGCCGCCGGCGTGCCGGCGCGGCCGGCCACGCGAGATTGAGTTGCGCACGGTGGCGAATGCGATCTTCTACATCGCGCAGAGCTGCTGCCGATGGCGCCTGCTGCCGAAGGAGTTTCCGCCGTTCACGACGGTGCAGTACTACTTCTATCGCTGGACTACTTCTATCGCTGGCGGGATGACGGCACGTGGCTGAGCATCAACCATGCGCTGGTGGATGCGGGCGCGCGCGATGGAAGGGCGCGAGGCGAGCCCCACGGCCGGGCGTCATCGACAGCCAGTCGGCGAAAAGACCGAGGCCGGTGGTCCGCGCGGCTATGACGGCAGCAAGAGTGCGCCTCGACGGCGCGCATCCTCTATGGAGGAAGGTTCCATCCGGAGAGTTGTCGATTGATCCGGAAGCTGACGAGCGGCTTGGCAGGGCAACCGGCTGGGTCGAAGCCTCGTGACAAAGGCCGCCATGGGCGGTCGAGCGATCCAATGGGCCGTAACGTGAGTGAAGTTCGAGCGGGCCTCGAAAGAGGCGATGCAGATTGCCGACCCGTCTCTTGCTCGGGGAAGGCCGCGCAGGCAGGGAAGAAATCGACATGCGCACCTGCCTGGTCTGCCGGGGTATTGGACACGGCACGTTGGAAGGGTGATGCGGGTAATCGAGGGAGATCCGTCCGGGGGTCGGAGGTCGCGGCTCCAACGCCGCATACGAGCGGTGGACTCGGGCGGGTGTCGGACAGGGTCATAGTACCGTCGAAGCCGGGTAACGCCGGCGGAGGGAAGGGCCCTGACTTCTGGTGCGCGTTCGACGATGGCAAGGTGAGGGTGAGGCAAGGTGAGGGTGATTGGCGATGAGCCTTGAAACACCCGAGAAAATCGGGAGCCTTCAGAGGAAGCTCTACCGAAAGGCGAAGGCGGCGCCCGCTTTCCGCTTTTATATTCTCTACGACAAAATCTGCCGCGAAGACGTGCTTCTGCATGCCTATGCGCTGGCCCGCGCCAATGCGGGTGCGCCGGGTGTGGACGGCGCGACCTTCGCGCAGATCGAGGCGTCGGGCGTAGGGGCTTGGCTGGCGGGCTTGCGTCAGGACCGCGTCTCGAAGACCTACCGGCCTGATCCGGTGCGGCGGGTGATGATCCCGAAGCCGGGCGGCGGCGAACGGCCGCTCGGCATCCCGACGATCCGGGATCGGGTGGTCCAGACCGCCGCCAAGGTCGTGCTGGAACGGTCTTCGAGGCGGACTTCGAGGACAGTGCATACGGCTATCGACCGCGCCGCAGCGCGATTAATGCCGTCAAGGAAGCGCACCGGCTGATCTGCCGGGGCTATACCGACGTCGTCGAGCTGACTTGTCGAAGTATTTCGACACGATTCCGCACGCGGACCTCCTCAAATCGGTGGCCCGCCGCGTCGTCGATCGGCACGTGCTGTGGCTGATCAAGCGATGGCTCGGGGCGCCGGTCGAAGACCGGGATGGCGACGGGAACGGCGCATAAGCGGTGGCCAGGACAACATGCGCGGCACGCCGCAGGGCGGGGTCGTCAGTTCCATTGCTGTCCGTCATCTACATGAACCGGTTCCTGAAGCATTGGCGTTTGACGGGACGCGGCGAAGCGTTTCGCGCACACGTCGTCTCCTACGCCGACGACTTCGTCATCCTCAGCCGCGGACACGCGGAAG
>JBOHMF010000628.1:0-1877 GCA_050730055.1 Allostellaceae bacterium | reverse complement strand
CTCTCCCGTCTCGATTTCGCCCGTGCGCTCGGCTCCCTCGCCCGCGATCGCGGCAATGATCTGCTGCGGGTCAAGGGCATCCTGCGTTTCTCCGACCGTCCCGAACGACCGGCCGTGGTGCAGGGCGCGCAGCACGCGATCTTTGCCCCGGAATGGCTCGACGGCTGGCCCGACGCCGATACGCGCAGCCGGCTTGTCTTTATCGTCCACAACATCCCGCGCGCCGCGATCCTGGAGCGTTTTGCCTTTGCCCGGCCGGCTCCGTGGTCTGCCGCGCCGTCATCCCTCTGATCAGCGACAGGAGGCTTTTTATGCTGGACATCGTCGTCGCGGGCGGTCTCGCCGTCCTGCCCACCGGGGCCGAGAAGGCCGATATCGGCGTCAGCGGCGACAGGATCGTCGCGATCGGCGCGACCGGCAGTCTCGCCGCCCTCGGTGCCGGCCGCACCATCGACGCCCAGGGGCAGATCGTCATCCCCGGTGGCATCGATCCCCACGTCCATTGCCGCTGGCCGATCGTGGTGCCCGGCACTACCCAGCACCACATGACCGACGGCCCCGATCGGGTCAGTCAGGCGGCGCTCTTTGGCGGCACCACGACGATCATCGACTTTGCCCTCGTCGAGGCGACCGACACGGTCGAGCGCGCGATCGCGCGGCGCCAGCAGGAATGGGCCGGCGACTGCCACTGCGATTATTCGTTTCATACGATGATCCAGGGCAAGATCGCCCCGGAACTCCTGCCGCAACTCAAGGAAGCGGTGCAGGCGGGGCATGCCAGCGTCAAGATCTTCACCACCGACATCACCCCCTCGCGCAAGGGCCGCATGGTCGATTTTGGCGATATCTGGGAGGTCCTGAAGGTTCTCGCCGAGGCCGGCGGCATCGCCGCCATCCACGCCGAGGACAACGATCTCGTCATGCACATGTACGAGAAGCTGCTGCGCGAGGACCGCACCGGCTTTGAGCACCTGGCCGAGGTGCACACCACCCTCAGCGAGGATCTGTCGTTCAACCGGGTGATCCGGCTCGCCTCCAACATTCCGGGCGCGGCGCTCTACATGATGCACACCTCGGCCGCGACCGGGGTGCGCGCGATCGCCGCCGCGCGGGCCCAAGGTGTACCGATTTACGGCGAGACCCTGCACCAGTACCTGATGTACACGGCGGAAGACTACAAGCGCCCGAACGGGCAGATCTACCACACTTACCCCTCGCTCAAATTCCAGGCGGACCACGAGGCCCTGTGGGCGGCGACCGATCACGGGGCGATCCAGGCGGTCGCCACCGACGAGATCTGCTGCCCGTTGCGTCTCAAATTGCAGGGCCGGCGCATCGACGATACCACCGGCGGCAATGCCGGGGTCGAACCGCGCCTGTCGCTGATCTATACCGAGACGGTCGAAAAGCGCAGGCGAAGCCTCACCGATTTTGTCGGTCTCGTCTCGGCCAATGCGGCGAAGATCATGGGCCTCTATCCGAGAAAGGGAGCGCTGGCCGTGGGTTCCGACGCCGATATCGTGCTCCTCGACCCGCGCCAGCGCCACATCGTGCGCGCCGCCGAGATGCACGAAGCGGATTACAGCCCGTGGGAGGGGCGCGATCTCGCCGCTTGGCCGTCCTTGACGATGCTGCGCGGCAAGGTCGTCGTCGAGAACCAGTCTCTCGCAGGCGCCCTCTCGGACGGACAATTTCTGCCGCGCAAGGTGCCCGAGGAGATCCGAAACCGGCCGGCAGTATGAGGAGAGGGGAGGCTCAGCGCGCGGGCGGCATGGCCGCCCGCGCCTCCCGGCCTCTGGTCGTCCCCAGATACGCCAAGATGTCCCGCCCGCTCGAGGGATCGAGGACGGACACCACCATCCTGACACTGATACACA
>JBOHMF010000627.1:0-1883 GCA_050730055.1 Allostellaceae bacterium | reverse complement strand
GGCCCCTGGCTGCCGCGGATCGACGATCTCCTCGCCTGGGTCGCGCTGGTCGAGCGCTGCGGCTATGATTCGGTCTGGGTCGGCGATCATCTCGCCTTTACCACCCCGATCCTCGATCCGCTCCTGACCCTGGCGCAGGCGGCGGTGGCGAGCCGGCGCCTGCTGCTCGGCACCGGCGTCTACCTGCTGCCGTTGCGCCACCCGGCCTTGGTGGCAAAACAGGTCGCAACGCTCTATCATCTGAGCGAGGGCCGGCTCATTTTCGGGGTCGGGGTCGGCGGCGAATTTCCCAAGGAGTACGAGGTCAGCGGAGTCCCGCTCACGCAGCGCGGGGCGCGCCTGTCGGAGAGCCTTGCGGTGCTGCGCCTCTTATGGCGCGGCGAGGAGGTGTCGCACCGGGGCCGCTTTTTCGCCTTTGACAGAGTGCGCATGCTGCCGCCGCCGCGCCAGGCGGGCGGTCCGCCGATCTGGTGCGGCGGACGCGCGCCGGCGGCTGGATCTCCTACGTCGTGACCCCGGAGATGTACGCCGCCGGTCTCGCTGCGATCGCCGATACCGCCGCTGCGGCCGGGCGCCGGCTGGACCGCTTTGGCACCGGACACCTGCTGTTTGTCCGGCTCGACGACAGCTACGAGAAGGCCCTCGATGTGGCGGGCGAGGTCCTGAGCCGGCGCTACGCAATGGATTTTCGCCGGGCCGCGCGGCGTTATGCCGCGCTCGGCCGGGCCGCCGAGATCGCGGAGCGGGTTCGCGCCTTTTATGCCGCGGGCGTGCGCCACCTCATCCTCGATCTGCTCGGACCCTACGAAGAGCGGCCGCACGGGGCCGAGCGCTTTGCCGCCGAGGTGCTGCCGCTCATCGCCGATCTGCGCGGGTGAGGTGCGCCCCTTTCCGCAACGATCGATCGTTCCGGCAAGCAGTTCTCAAAGCATCGTCGAGTATTACGACAGTTTCCTTGTAGACATCATCGCAATCCGGGTATTCGGAACGCAATCCACGAACGGGAGTTGTCGGGATGCGCGCGGCGGGAGACCACTGCGCCCGGATATGGAGGACGGTATGAAGAGTCTCATCCTGGCAACAGCAGCGGTGCTCGCGCTCGGAATAGGGGGTGCGGGTGCAGCAACGGTGTCCAGCCATCAGGGAACGGCCATGGCGCCGCAGGCGAGGACATCGCGCAACGTTACCGGCGCCGCTCATCACCGCAGCCTGACGGTCAAGGAGGCGCAGAGGGCCCTGCGACGTGACAGCCTCTATCATGGCCACATCGACGGCATCATCGGGCCAAGAACGCGGCACGCGCTCGCCCAATATCAAAAGATGAAAGGATTGCCGGTCACGGCCAACCTCAATCATCAGACCATGGAGGCTCTGATGGGCAGCCGGACCGTCGGGGTCGGTTCGTCGATGCATCGCCATGCGATCACAGGTCAAGGCACGCTGCGCCAAACCCCGCCTCCGACGCCGGCGGCGACCGGCGCCAGCGGTCAGACCACGGGGATGGGAAGCACCCCTATGGGCAGCACGAGCACCGGCACCACCTCCGGCATGACAAAATAACCTGCGCGTTCCCGGTGCCTCGCGCCGCTGGCACCACCGCTTGGCAAGCCTCTTGCCGCCGCGGCAGGGTTGTGGGCGCTCCTGCGGGATGAGACAATGACCCGCGCGTCAAAGCCGTCGGGCGCGCCTCTTGCAGCCGGGCCGAAGCGATGCAGGACATTTCGCAATTTTCTTGGCGCGCCGGCGTCGATTCCTATCGCAGCAGCCCTGCCCGCGCCGCAGCCGCTTTCCGGCTCTGGCCGCCCGCCGAGAGCCGGGACGGCGCGCGGCTCCGGGAGCGGCAATAAACCGGGGCAGGATGGAGGGTCCGGCACGCTGTGACC
>JBOHMF010000626.1:0-1890 GCA_050730055.1 Allostellaceae bacterium | reverse complement strand
CGCGCCGCCCGATCCCGGCCATCAGCGCCGCCAGAGTGTTGCCGTCCGCTCGCGCGTGCCTGTCCCCGATCGCCGTCTCTCTCGTCATCGCTGTCCGCTCACCACCAGATCGTCGCGATGGATGATCTCATCGCGCCCACGGTAGCCGAGGATGCCGATGATTTCACCACTCTTGTGCCCGGCGATGCGGCGGATGTCGGCACTGGCATAGGCCGACAGCCCGCGCCCGGCCTCCTGTCCCGCACGGGTGCGCACGATCACCGCATCGCCGCGCTCAAAGGTCCCCTCGACCGCGACGACGCCGGCCGGCAACAGGCTCTTGCCGCGCGCGAGCGCACCGGCCGCGCCGTCATCGACGACGATCGCGCCCATCGGGTTGACGGCGGCGGCGATCCACGCCTTGCGCGCCGAGCGCGGCTCGCCCTGCGGCAGAAACAGGCTTGCCCGTCCGCCCGCCGCGAGTGCCGTGAGCGGTGCGGCCTGGCCGCGCGCGATCAGCATGTGGCAGCCGGCGGCGGCGGCGATGCGGGCGGCGGCGAGCTTTGTCACCATGCCGCCCGAACTGGTGCCGGGCGGGGCTTCGCCTGCCATGCCCTCGATCTCGGGTGTGATCGCGCGCACCAGCGGCAGGTGCCGCGCCGCGGTGTCCTTGCGCGGGTCGGCGGTATAGAGGCCGTCGATATCGGAGAGGAGCACCAGCATGTCGGCGCTCACCATCTGGGCGACGCGGGCGGCCAGCCGGTCGTTGTCGCCAAAGCGGATCTCGGTGGTCGCCACCGTGTCGTTCTCGTTGACGACCGGGACCGCGCCCAAGGCCAGAAGCTGCGCGAAGGTGGCGCGAGCGTTCAAATGGCGCCGCCGCTCCTCGGTGTCCTCGGGGGTCAAGAGGATCTGCGCCACGGTGATGCCGTGCCGCATGAGCGCGTCCTGATAGGCGTGGGCGAGGCGGATCTGGCCGGTCGCCGCCGCCGCCTGCTTTTCTTCGAGGCGCAGCCGCCGCCCGGCAAGACCGAGCCGGCGCCGGCCGACCGCGATCGCGCCGGAAGAGACCAGGATGACCTCCTGGCCGCGGGCGCGGCAGCGCGCCACATCCTCGGCCAGCGCATCGAGCCAGGATCGGCGGATCTCGCCGTTGTCGGCGACGAGCAGGGCCGAACCGATCTTGACCACAAGGCGCCGCGCGGCCTGAAGCGCCGTGGCGGGGGTTGGTTCCCCGCTCACTCCCTCTTCGCCCTTGGGGGCGGAGAGGGCTGTGGGTGAGATGCTCTCCTTCTTTGTCATGCCCCGACCAGCGCGCGCGGTTCGGCGCGCCCGGCCTGGACGATGGCGAGGAGCGCGTCGAGCACCCGTGGCACGCCCTTGCCGGTGGCGCCCGAGAGCGCCAGCACGCGCACCCCGGGCGCCGCGGCGGCGAGCGCCGCGCATTTGGCCGTGATCTCCTCTGGCGAGAGCGCGTCCGCCTTGTTGAGGCCGAGGATCTCGGGCTTCTCGGCGAGACCCTGCCCATAATGCGCCAGCTCCTCGCGGATCGCCCGGTAGGCGCCGGCGACATCGGCGGCGGTGCCGTCAACGAGGTGCAGGATCGCGGCGCAGCGTTCGACATGACCCAGAAAGCGGGTGCCGAGACCGGCGCCCTCGGCGGCGCCCTCGATCAGCCCGGGCAGATCGGCGATGACAAATTCTTCCTCGTGGCGGCGCACCACCCCGAGCTGGGGCGTCAGGGTGGTGAACGGATAATCGGCGATCTTTGGCCGGGCCTCCGAGACCGCGGCGAGAAAGGTCGATTTGCCGGCATTGGGCAGTCCCACGAGGCCGATATCGGCGATCAGCTTGAGGCGCAACCAGACCCATGCCTCGCGCCCGGGCCAGCCGGGATCGGCGCGGCGCGGC
>JBOHMF010000625.1:0-1897 GCA_050730055.1 Allostellaceae bacterium | reverse complement strand
CGATGACAAGGGAAACGACTTTTTCACCGCCCTTGCCGAAGCGGGCGGCAGAACTGCGCGAAGCTGACAGGGACGGCGTGCCGCTTGGTTCAGGACCCGGTGATCGATGCTCTCTTGCGCGGCGAGGGAGCCGCATGGGAGGCTTTTGTCCGGCGCTATGCCCGGCTGATCGTTGCCGCCGTGCGCGGCTTTGTGCAGGGAGCGGGCGAGGTCGAGGATCTGACGCAGGAGGTCTTTCTGCGGCTGTGCCGGGACGATTTCCGGCTGTTGCGCAGCTACGATCCGGCGCGCGCCTCGCTGTCCACCTGGCTTACCATCGTCTCGCGCAGCACGGTGCGCGATGCGCTGCGCCGGCGCCGCGCGGAGATGGTGCCGATCGAGGCGGTCCCGGAAGGCCGGCTCGCCGTCGATCCGGTCGAGCCGGTGCAAAAGCTCAAGCTGCCGGAGGCGCTGCTGTCGCCGCGGCAGCGGGAAATTCTGGCGATGCTGTATGATCGCGAGATGGATGTCGCGGAGGTCGCTGCCGCGCTCGGCATTGATCCGCAGACCGTGCGCAGCGCCCATCACAAGGCGATCGTCAAGCTCCGTGCTCACTTCAAGGAAAAGACATAATGCGTCCCGTGAGCGTCCGGGTTGCGGGGATATGGGCGGTTGTGGTGCCGTATATCTCCAGGAGGTCAGACCGATGAACGGAACCGACGACAGCGGAAGGGCGGCGGACCGGGCGGTATGGCTGCGCTCGCTGGCGACCGAGGCGCCCGGCGATGAAGCCGAGCGTTTTCTCGATCTCGCCGCCTTTGCCGAGGGGCGCCTTGAAGACGAGGAGGCCGAGCGGATCGCGGCGCTCCTCGCTGGCGATCCCCAGGCGGCAAGCGATGTCGCCGCCGCCCGTGCGCCCGTTCCTTCCCTTGCCGACAGCGCCGCGGTCACGCGCGCGATCGCCCGGGCCTGCGCCCTGGTGACGGTTTCCGCGCCGGAGCACGGTCGCCTGCTGCTGTTCGCCCGCCCGGCTCTGCGCCGCCGCGCGGTGCGCGGGGTGGCGGGGTGGGCGGGCCTGGCAGCCGCGCTGGCCGTGGTGGGCTGGCTCGGTTTCGCGATGGGCAGCAATGCTTCGCTTGCGCTCGGAATGCCAAGCCAACCCAGCTTTCTCACGCAATTGGTTGATCCCGACACCGGCATCCTGCGCGATTTCAACGCAGAGTTGCGGACGTGACGGTGATCACGGCGACAACGCGCCGGCCGGCACGCCAGCCTCTGCTGCGGGTCGCGCTGGCCTTGTCGCTGGTGCTCAATCTGTTCTTTATCGTCGGCGCCGCGTGGACCCGGATGCACGCACCGCACCACCCCGGCATCGCCAAGCGGTTTCATCAGATCGAGTCTCAACTCGCGCTCGATCCAACACAGCGGCAGGCGTTTGACCGCTATGCCGCAATCATCGAGAGCCGCGCCCGCGCGATGCACCGGCGAATCAGGCCGCTGATCGGCGAAGCCTGGAGCGAGATGGCAAAGCCGCAGGCACAGGCGACCGATGTCATGCGGATCTTTGACCAGACGCGGGCGGAGCGGCGCAGCTTCGAGCAGGATCTGACGAGCCACACGCTGGCCCTTCTCGCCCGGCTGTCACCGGCGCAGCGCCAGAAATTTGTCGCGCTGGTGCACCCCCACCGCCGCCCGCCGCGGCCCCCCGCGCGCTAAGCAGGGTTCTCCGGGTTGGTCCACACATGGCAAAATCCATGAGGAAGCTGCCGCCTGTGGGGAAGTGTGTTGAGCCCGTCGTGGATTTTGGCGAGCGCCGAGCCATGCGCGGGGTTGCGGGCTTTGGCGCGCTCGTCCGATCGGGAGGAAGCGGATCGCGCGCGGGCCATCCTGTTGTCGCTGGAGGGATGGACCATGAGCC
>JBOHMF010000624.1:0-1957 GCA_050730055.1 Allostellaceae bacterium | reverse complement strand
CAGTGACGGTGGCGCCCATTCGATGCCGTTTCGCGCCAGGAATTCGATCATCGCGAGATAGGCGACGCGCTTGTTCCCGTCCGGCAGCGGATGGTTGCGTGCCAAGCGCACGCAGAGCACGGCCGCCTTGTCGATCACGTCCGGGTAGAGCTCGACATCCTCGAAGCTCGCTGCCGGCGCGTGCAGCGCCGAGTCGGCGAGGCCGATGCCGGGCCAGCGGGCGATCTGTTCGGCAGAGACGCCGAGCACGGCCTCTGCGATCAGCAGGTAGTCGGCGACGTCGAGGTACTCCGTCAAGCGTCAGCGGGCTAGCCGCTCGAGGATCTCGCGATCGCGCTCCATCACTGCGCGCAGCCGCTCACGGAACGCCTTGTCCTTTCTCTTGCGGTCGATGTGCTCGGTGATCGCTTCGCGGACGGCGTCGGACACGCTGATCCCCTCCGCTCGCGCGACCGCCTCCAGCTCGTCCGCCTGCTCGGCTGGCAGCCTCAAGGTCATGTTCTTTCTAGCCATCTGGCAATCATGATACCACGGTATCGGAGAGCTTAGGGCCGCGGAGGTCGGGCGCCGTAACTCGAGCTTGCCTGCCTGGCGAGGCGTGGATTCGAAGCGGATAGGGTCGTGCGCGGTGGCGGGTCGCTCCCAAGGCATGGTGTTCTCGTTTCTCTACTGGTCGCTGCGGCGGCTGCTGGAGCTGGTCGTGCTCCGCTTCCGCTCTGAGCGGGAGAAGGAGATCGAGATTCTGCTGTTGCGCCACCAGCTGCGCGTGCTGGAGCGCCAGGTTGTTCGTCCGCAGCTGACACAGGCCGATCGTGCCTTGTTGGCCGCGTTCAGCCGGGTGCTGTCGCGGCGGGCCTGGCGACGATCGGCGTTCGTGACGCCAGGCACGCTGCTGCGCTGGCACCGGGAGCTGGTGGCGCGCCGCTGGACGTATCCGCATCGCCGTCCCGGCCGGCCGCCGACCGGAGCCGATGTCCGAGGGTTGGTGGTGCGGCTCGCGGGCGAGAACCCAAGCTGGGGCTACCGGCGGATTCAGGGTGAGCTGGTCGGACTCGGGATCAAGCTCGCGGCCAGCACGGTCTGGACAATCCTCAAGGAGGCGGGGATTGAGCCGGCACCGAATCGGCTCGAACCAAGCTGGGCAGAGTTCTTGCGGACGCAGGCGGCGAGCATCCTTGAGTGCGACTTCCTCACCGTCGACACCCTGTTCTTGAAGCGCTTCTACGTCTTGTTCTTCATCGAGCTCGCGACCCGACGCGTGCGGCTCGCCGGGATCACCACCAGCCCGGACGGCCGCTGGGTGACCCAGCAAGCACGCAACCTGTTGATGCAGCTCTGCGACGAGGGCGTTCATCCGTTGTTCCTCGTCCGTGACCGGGAAAGCAAGTTCACGCGCGACTTCGACGAGGTCTTCCGCTCCGAAGGCATACGGGTGATCAAGGCGCCAGTTCGGGCGCCGACGGCACGGGCGCACGCAGAACGCTGGGTCGGCAGCGTTCGCCGCGAGTGCCTCGACCGGATCCTGATCGTCGGCCGCCGCCACCTCCAACACGTCCTCGTGACCTATGTGCTGCATTACAACGAACATCGGCCGCACCGTTCCCTCGGGCAGCGAGCACCGCTCGGCGTAGTCGTGTCGACACGCGGGCCAACGGGTGAGGTGATCGACCTCGATCGCGTTCGTCGCCATGACCGGCTCGGCGGGCTCATCCACGAGTACCGGCTCGCCGCCTAACCGCGGCCTGCTGGACGCCCCAACCTCTCTTCGACGTCATCCACGTTCGGATGCCCGACCGTTTAAGTTGCACACGCGCGCGCGAGCCACAGTCGTGTTTGGAGTTCCCCCGCTTTCGTGGACATCTTCTGACTGAGTTCGCTTGGTCGGGAAGGATGTCTGCTGATGCCAAAGATCCCGCCGTACTCGTTGGAGTTCCGCTCGGAGGCCGTCAGGCTTCTT
>JBOHMF010000623.1:0-1960 GCA_050730055.1 Allostellaceae bacterium | reverse complement strand
GCATTATACCATAGAGGGTCAAGAAGCGGCATTCCGCAGGCGCCGCTCCCGCCTATACTCGGCGCGCCCGAAGCGTCCCTGGAGCCGCATCGCCATGAGCAAGCCGCCCTACCCCGATCTCCACGCGCATCTGGAGGCGCTGAAGGCGCGCGGTCTGTTGCGCGTCATCGATCGCCCGATCGACAAGGATAGCGAGTTGCATCCGCTGGTGCGCTGGCAGTTTGTCGGCGGGCTGGCGGAAGCCGACCGCAAGGCGTTTCTCTTCACCCATATCACCGACGGGCGCGGGCGGCATTACGAGATCCCGGTGGTGGTTGGCTCGATCGCCGCCAACCCCGAGATCTACGGCGTCGGCATGGGCGTGCCGGTCACCGAGATCGAGGCCAAATGGCAGCGTGCGATCGCCCGCCCGATCGCACCGCGCCGCGTCGATCGCGCCCTCTGCCACGAGGTCGTGCTGGAAGGCGCCGATCTTCAGGGCGAAGGGCATGGTCTCGACCTGTTGCCGATCCCGATCTCGACCCCGGGCTTTGACAGCGCCCCGACCCTGACCGCGACCAATGTCATCACCCGCGATCCCGCGACCCTGGTGCAGAACATGGGCACCTACCGCGCCGCCCTCAAAGCGCCCGATCGGCTTGTCGTGCGCATGGCCACAAGGGTCGGCGGCGCCGGCGGCTATCTCCATTATCTCGCCCACCAGGAGCGCGGCGAGCGCGCGATGCCGTGCGCGATCGTGCTCGGCTGCCCGCCTTATGTCGCCTTTATGGGGCCGCAGAAGCTGCCGATCGGCGTCGATGAGCTGATGGTCGCGGGCGGTCTCGCCGGCGCGCCGATCAACATTGCGCGCGCCCGCACCGTCGATCTGATGGTTCCGGCCGAGGCCGAGATCGTCATCGAGGGGCTGATCGACACCGAATATGTCGAACCCGAGGCGCCCTTTGGCGAGTCGCACGGCCATGTCGCGCTCGAAGAGTTCAACATGCCGATGCGCGTCACCGCGATCACGATGCGGCGCGATCCGGTGATCCCGTCCTATATCAGCCAGGTGGCGCCGAGCGAATCGAGCGTCATCAAGCGGATCGCCTATGAACCGCTGTTTCTCGCTCATCTCAGGGACGCGCTCGGCATCCGCGGCGTCAAGCGCGTTTCCCTGCATGAGCCGCTGACCGGATTGTTGCGCGTCCTCATCGTCACGCTGGCAAAAGACACGTCGCGCACCGAGGTCTGGCGCGCGCTCTACGGCGCCGCGTTTTTCAAGGGCGATTGCGGCAAGGTGACGATCGCGGTCAACGAGGACATCGCCCCCGACAACGCCGATGCCCTCTTCTGGGCCCTCGCCTATCGCGCCAACCCAACCGAGGACGTGCAGGTCGTGCCGCATCGCGGACAGGGGCACGGACCCAAGCGCGAGCACGGCGGCGAAGAGGATGCGACGCTCCTGATCGACGCGACGATGAAGGGCGACATGCCGCCCTTGGCCCTGCCAAAGCGCGAATATATGGAGCGCGCGCGGGCGATCTGGGAGGAGTTGGGATTGCCGGCGCTGCGCCCGCAGGCGCCGTGGCACGGCTATTCCCTGGGCGACTGGCTGCCGCAGTGGGACGCGGCGGCGGCGCGCGCGGTCAAGGGGCTCTATCTCGAAAATGGCCGGTTGAGCGCGGCGCAGCAACGGCGCGGGCTGAAGCCGGAAACCAGGTTCCGTCCGGACCGGCCGCCCGCAGAAACGGATTAACCCCGCGGCCGGAGGGTGCGGCCGGACGGCGCCACGATACTGGCACGGTTGACCCCTCACCCGCCGCTTTTGCCGCGAATCCTCCCCGTTTCTTTTGTCGATCGCGATCGGGCCGTATCGGCGGTCTTGCGCTTCCCCCGCGCCGGTATGATCTTGTCGGTATCGTGGCGGGCGGCCCGGATCGCAGCGATCGGGGTCCGCCCGTAATTGTTGAGACCATAGGCG
>JBOHMF010000622.1:0-1967 GCA_050730055.1 Allostellaceae bacterium | reverse complement strand
CAGGCGCAATACAAGCGCGGGCGCTATTTTCATATGACCCTGCACCCGCGGCATATCGGCTGGTGCAACCGGCTTCAGGTGCTCGAAGACTTTTTTGCCCATCTGCGCGGCTTCCCCGGTCTGTGGAACCCGACCGGCGCGGAGTGTGCGCGCTATTGGTGCGACACCTACCCGGCCAGCGCTTATCTGCGCCTTGAGCCAAGCCTGTGGCAGGACCACCCCGGCAGCCTGAGCTGAGTGCCTGCCACTGCCGCAGCGCCGGCGGGAGCCGCTGGGTTCCTGCGCCGGCCTGCGGTGTACGGTGGCGCGCCGCCGGTCAGGTCTTCTCGATGTTCCACATGAACACCGTGCCGGGGCCCTGGACGAAACCCTTGACGTCTTTGCGAAAGGCGGTCAACTGCTCAAACTGTCCGGTCGGGATGTAGGGCACCACCTCAAAGGCGCGCAGCTGGATCTTGGCGGCGATCGCTTGGCGTTCTTCTTCCTCCTCCGCATTCAGCCATTGCAGGCGCAGATTTTCGAGCGGGGCGTCGGTCGGCCAGCCAAACCAAGCCGCGCGGCCATTGGCCCGCAGCATGACGTTGGTCGCCGGGTTGATCGTGTCGATACCGGTCCAGCCGGTCTCAAACACGTTCCAGCCGCCCTGTGCGGGCGGCTTTGTCACGGCGCGGCGGGTCACCACGGTGCCCCAGTCGCTCGCCGTATACTGGACATTGAGGCCGAGCTTTCTCAACTCATCGGTGGCGACCAGCGCCTCGGCGTGGATCAGGGGCTGATCGACCCCGTCCATCAGGATGATCGGCTCGCCCTTGTAGCCGGCCTGTTTGATCAGCGCCTTAGCCCCCTCGTAATCGCGCTTTCCGGTCAGCGCCTTTGAGCCGGCATCGCTCGCCATCGGCCCGCCGCAGGTGAAGAACGAGGCGCATACGTCCCAGTTTTTCGGGTTGGCGCCGACAAAGGCGCTCATGTAATCGGGCTGGCTCGCCACCATCATGATCGCCTGGCGCATCTTGACATTGTCGAACGGCGGATAGAGCCAGTTGAAGCGCACGCAGCCGGTGCCGCGGATCAGGGTTATCGGGGGCAGCTTGATGTCGGGGTTGGCGGCCAGCACCGGCCACAGATCGCCCGGCGGGTTCTCCCACCAATCGTCCTCGCCGCTCTGCATCGCCTCGGTCTTGGTCGTGGCATCGGGGATCACGTGCCATTCGACCCGATCGAGCTTGACCACCTTGCCGCCCGAGGCCCAATCGGGCGGCTCGTCGCGCGGCACATAATCGGTGTTCTTGACATAGACGATCATGTTGCCGGGCCGGAACTCGCTGGCGACAAATTTGAACGGCCCCGACCCGACCATTTCCTTGACCTGCTGATAGGGGTCGGTCTTGGCCAATCGCTCGGGCATGATAAAGGGGGCCAGGCTCGAAACCTTGGCGAGCGCGTCGATCAACAGCGGAAACGGCTTTTTCAGATGGATCGAGAAATTCTTGTCGTTGCCGCCCTTCATCTCGGCGATCGTGGTGGCGAGCGTCTGGCCGAGCGTGTCGCGCGCCATCCAGCGCTTGAGTGAGGTCGTGCAGTCGATGCCGCGGACCGGCTGGCCGTCATGAAATTTGAGCCCGTCGCGCAGGGCAAACTTGTAGGTCAGCTTGTCGGGCGAGACGCTCCACTCGCCGACCATCTGCGGGTGCGGCTTGAACTTGTGGTCGATCGCAAACAGCGTATCGAAGATCATATAGCCGTGATTGCGCGTGACATAGGCAGTCGTCCAGATCGGATCGAGCACGCGCAGATCGGATTGCGGGATAAAGCGCAAGAGCTTGTTGGCCGGGACCGCCGCCCGGGCCCGGAACGACAAGGACGGCGCCGCCAGCGCCATCACCCCCGCGCCGATCGCAAAGCGGCGCCGCGTCACCCCGTGAGACATCCCTGTTCTCCCGCTTGTCATTGCCGGTGAGGCAAACTTA
>JBOHMF010000621.1:0-1974 GCA_050730055.1 Allostellaceae bacterium | reverse complement strand
ATCCGGCCGAGTGGTTTCTGACCAACGATCAGATCAAGCAGGCGGCCGATACGGTCAACAACATCGCCGGCCGCAAGCGCCTCCTGTTTCACTCGGTGATCACGCCGCACCAGCGTAACTACTCACGTCCCCTCAGGGGATGAGGGCGGCGGTGGGGTGGAGGACACTCTGGATAGCTTCGAGAGCGGATTTTCCATCGAGCCGACCGGTGCCGATGACGGATTGAACGGCAGCATAGAGGCGGGCGCCCCAGTGGGAGCGGAAGCCGCCGGTGACTTTACGGAAGATCACGGACGGTCTGAGCGCGCGCTCGCAGCCGTTGTTGGTGTAGGGCACGTCGCGCCGGGTGAGGAAAACAAACAGATCGCCGCGGCATTTGCGGATGGCGCGGGCGAGTTTCTGGCCCGCCTTTGTGGTCGGCGGTGCATGCAGCAGGCGGTCAAGCCTGCGATCGAGATCGGCGCGGTACTGAGCTAACGTCGTATCCTTGAGCGCCGGGCGCCGGCGGCCGATCGCGGCGGCGCGCCGCAGCAGGCGCTGCAGGCCCGGCGCGAAGCCGGTGTCGCCGGCATCGATGGCGTATTGCGTGTCGCGCAGCAGATGGGCGAGGCAGACCTGGCGCTGGAGACCATGCCCATTCTGGCCGCCATAGCGGTCGCAAACCCATATCTCGGGCTGGGCGCCGCGCAGAAAATCGGTCACGACCCGGGCGCCGCGGCTGTCGGCAATCAAGTGACAGACCGCGGTCGAGGACAGCAGCACCCACTGCCACCAGGTCTTGCCCTGAACCCGCGCCGAGGTCTCGTCCGAGGCAACCACCGGGCTGGCACGGATCTGTTCGGCGATGGTTTCGGCCGCGACGATCATCGGCGCCTCGGCACGGGCCAGGAGGTTGGCAATCGCGCCTTCGCTGATCGCCACGCCAAACACCTCGTCCATCAGCCGAGACAGCCGTTCAAAGCCGATCGCCTGAGTGACGTGCAGATGCAGGATGAGCGCACAAAGCGCGGGACCAAAAGGCGAGCCCGGCGCCATACCGGCGGGCGGCGGCGCGCTGAACGCGCGGCGGCAACCCGGGCAGGTGCCGCGGTGCCGATGAATGCGGGTCACCACCGGCCGGATCGGCGGCAGTTCGATATGGTCGTAGGCATGAAACCCCGGCTGATCCGCTGGCGCGAGCGCCTGTGCGCAATGCGGGCACGCTGCGGCATAGCGCTCGATCACCCGGTCGGGGTGCGCAGCCAGCGCGCGGAAGGCGCCGGGATGGCCTTTCCTTTTTGTCGCGCGCCGCTCGGCCCGGTTGGGCTTATGGCCTTGGCTCGGCGGCAGCGAGGAATTGGCCGGCGTCTTCGGCGGCGTGCCGAGCTTGGCTTCAAGCTCTTCGGCCCGCTTTGTCAGCGCCGCAATCTGCGCAGCCTGCCGCGCGATAACCTCAGCGTGCGCCAGGATCAGCACGATCAGCTCATCTTTGGAAAGCTGCGCGAGGGCTTCACGATCCATCCCATCGCACAACCACGGCACCGCTCCCGTGTCAACTCTCTCGCAGAGCACCATGCGCCTTGCGCGCTATGCTTCCGTCAGTTGGACCTGAGCAGTTACTCGTCATCTCTACGGACCCACCCTATTACGACAATATAGGCTATGCTGACCTTTCCGACTTCTTCTACGTTTGGCTGAAGCGATCGCTTTCCGGCATTTGGCCTGATCTGTTCCGCCGTTTAACGACGCCCAAGCAAGAGGAACTGGTCGCCACCCCGTATCGCCACGGTGGCAAGGAGCGGGCCGAGGCCTTCTTCATGCAGGGCATGGGCGAGGCGCTGACCGCGATGCGCGACGCAGCCACTGATGGCGAGCCGCTCGCAATCTATTACGCCTTCAAGCAATCCGAACTGTCCGAGGAGGGCATCGTCTCAGCCGGCTGTGCTTCGTTCCTACAGGCAGTTGTCGATGCCGGGCTCGCGGTCGATGGTACTT
>JBOHMF010000620.1:0-1989 GCA_050730055.1 Allostellaceae bacterium | reverse complement strand
GCCGCGGCCAGAACGGCGGCGCTCACCGCGGCGGCCGAGGCGGTGCGCGCCGATGCCGGCGCCATCCTCGCCGCCAACGCGCGCGATCTCGCCGAGGCGGCGGAGGATCTCGGCGCGGCGATGCGCGAGCGGCTCGCCCTCGATGACAGGCGGGTCGCGGCGATCGCCCGGGGGCTCGACGAGGTCGCGGCGTTGCCCGATCCTGTGGGTCGCGTGCTCGCGCGATGGACCCGGCCAAACGGTCTCGATATCGCCCGCGTCGCGGTGCCGCTGGGGGTCATCGGCATCATCTATGAGAGCCGTCCCAACGTCACCGCCGACGCTGGCGGATTGGCGCTCAAATCGGGGAACACCGCCATCTTGCGCGGCGGCTCGGAGAGTTTTTATTCGTCCCAGGCGCTGGTCGCGGCCTTGCGGAAGGGACTGGCCGCCGCCCGCCTGCCGCAGGACGCAATCCAACTCGTGCCGACGCGCGAGCGCGCCGCTGTGGGTCTGATGCTGACGATGAACGGGGCGATCGACATCATCGTGCCGCGCGGCGGGCCGTCCTTGATCGAGCGGGTGCAGCGCGAGAGCCGCATTCCGGTCATCGCCCATCTCGAAGGTCTCTGCCACACCTATATCGACCGCGCCGCCGATCCCGAGAAGGCGCGGGCGATCGCGCTCAACGCCAAGATGCGGCGGGTCTCGATCTGCGGCGCCACCGAGACCCTGCTTGTCGATCGCGCCGTCGCCGCGACGCATTTGCCGCCGATCCTCGCCGATCTCAAGGCTGCCGGGTGCGAGGTGCGCGGCGACCGGGAGGCTTTGGCGCTCGACGCGACGCTGGTGCCGGCCACCGAAGCCGACTGGCGCACCGAATATCTCGACGCGATCCTCGCCGTGCGCGTCGTCGACGGCCTCGCCGGCGCGATCGACCACATCGCGCGCTACGGCTCGCACCATACCGACGCGATCGTCACCGAGGACGAGGCGGCGGCCGAGCGCTTTCTGCGCGAGGTGGACAGCGCCATCGTGCTTGTCAACGCCTCGACCCAGTTTGCCGATGGCGGCGAGTTTGGCATGGGCGCCGAGATCGGCATCTCGACCCAGCGGCTGCCGCCGCGCGGCCCGGTCGGCGCCGAGCAGCTCGTGACCTACAAATACCTCGTGCGCGGCAATGGTCAGGTGCGCCCCTGACGAGGATCATGGGGCGGCAGCGCCGCATCGGCCTCCTCGGCGGGTCGTTCAACCCGGCGCATGGCGGGCATCTGCACATCACCCGGACGGCGCTCAAGCGCCTCGCGCTCGACGCGGTGTGGTGGCTGGTGTCACCGCAAAACCCGCTGAAGCCGACCGCCGGCATGGCTCCGTTTGCGCAGCGCCTGGCGGGCGCGCGGCGGTTGGCCGGGGGCCATCCGCGCATCTGCGTCAGCGGTATCGAGGATCGCCTCGGCACCCGCTACACTGCCGATACCGTGAAGGCGCTCAGCCGCCGCTTTCCGCGCGTGCGTTTTGTCTGGCTGATGGGCGGCGACAACCTCGTCCAGATCCGCCATTGGCAGCGCTGGACCGAGATTTTTGCGACGATGCCGGTTGCTGTGTTTGACCGCCCGTCCTATTCGGCGCAGGCGCTGGCGAGTCCGGCGGCACAGCACTTTGCCCGCCGTCGCGTACCCGCTGCCGCAGCGCGCGATCTCGCCGAGAGGACCCCGCCGGCCTGGGTGTTTTTTCATACAAAGCGCGATGCCCGCTCGGCGAGCGCGATCCGCGCCGGGCGCGAGCTTCACCCCTCTCGGACCGCACAGGAGACCAACCCGCATTGACCCCCCTCGCCACCCCCCCGCAACGCGCCCGCGTCCGGCCGCCCGCTGCCGCGGCCTCGCGCCCGCAACTGCTCGCCCTCGTGCTGGAAACCCTGGAAGAGGGCAAGGCCGAGAACATCGTCACGATCGATCTCGCCGGCAAGACGACGATCGCCGACCAGATGGTGATCGCCAGCGGCCGCTC
>JBOHMF010000619.1:0-2010 GCA_050730055.1 Allostellaceae bacterium | reverse complement strand
GGCTTGAGCGGCGGGCGATCGACAATCGCCGAATAGGGCGCGCGCTCGCGCGGGATCATGGTCGCCGCTCCGCAGTGACGATGATGCAGGGGGGTGATTTTGCCATCGCTTCTCTCCGCCAATACCCGGGTCTCGATAATAGAGGCGATGCTGGCCCCGATCGGCGGCAAAAGGCAATCCCCGGCACCGCCAAGTCCTCCCCTGAGCCGACTGCAACCCAGCAGTGCAAACTCGGCAGTCGCCGCGGCCGGTCCCGCCGGCCAAATTTTCCCAACGATAGAAGGAGACTGAGGGGCGGGGAGACCAGACCGATGCGATCGCGCAATTCTCGCGGCAATCTGTTTGTCGCCAATCTGCCGACCGACTTTGACGATGAAAGGCTGGCCGAGGTTTTTGATGCCTGCGGCATCGTGCTGAGCGCCTCTGTCGCGCGCGATCCGGCGAGCGGCAAGCGGCTGCGCTATGGTTTTGTCGATATCGCCACCGAGCGCGCGGCCCAGCGCGCGATCAGCACGCTGAACGGCACTGCGGTCGATGGCCACAAGCTCGACGTGCGGATCAGCGAACCCAAATCGCAGCCGAAAAAGCCGCCGCCGGCGCCGCGCGGAAGTGGCGAGAGCGGGACCCAGGAGCGCAGTTTTGGCACGCCGCCGCGGCGCAGAACCCAAGGCTTTGTCGTCGAACGGCGCCCGCTGCCGCGCCGGGTCTGACCGGCTCAGCCTTCGATCAAAGCGACACCGGCTTCGCGCATCGCCGCGAGTGCACGGGCAAGCGAGCCCTCTGTGTCGAGGCCGCGGCAGGCGGCGAGCGCGACGGCGACATCAAATCCCGCCGCGCGCCCGTCGAGCGCCGAATAGAGCACGCAGAAATCGGTCGCCAGCCCGCACAGGGCGAGGCGCTCAAAACCGCGCTCCCTGAGGTAGCCGGCAAGTCCGGTCGGGGTCTTGCGATCGTTTTCGCGAAAGGCCGAGTAGGAATCGATCGTCAAAGCATAACCCTTGCGCACCACCAGCTCGGCATGCGGGATGTCGAGACCGGGATGAAACGCGGCCCCGCTCGCTCCCTGCACGCAATGGTCCGGCCACAGGACCTGGGGACCATAGCCGAGCGCGATCGTCTCAAAGGGCTGTCTGCCGGGATGCGCGCTGGCAAAAGAGGCATGGCCCTTCGGGTGCCAGTCCTGGGTCAGCACGACATGGGCAAAGCGGCGCGCCAACGCATTGACCGCAGGGACGATCGCATCGCCCTCGGGTACCGCCAGCGCCCCGCCGGGGCAGAAATCGTTCTGCACATCGACGACGATGAGGGCAGTGCGGTCGCTCTCGTTCATGGCGGCGTCCTCTCGCCGTTTCTCAACGCCGCAGATATCGGGTCGCGCTCGGGCGTGCGATAGTACCGGCGGAACAGCCGCGATGGCGGCGGAGCATCACGGTGGCAAAGAGCGGCGACGATCTCCTCAGCCTGCAAGCCCTGCTCGCAGAGATCGCCGCCTTGCGCCCCGCGGCGGACCCGCAGGGATGGGTGTCCCGGCGATGGCGCGCCGGACGCCGGCGGCGCCTTGCCGCCCGCCTTGCGCGCGAATGGCCCGGCGCTTTCGCCCTCCATGACGGCGGCGAACTCCTCTATGTGCCGCACCCGCTCGACGCGCGCGGCCGGCAGGCGTTGTTTCACCCGCCGCGGGCCCACCCGGCAGTGCTCGCCTCACTGCGGCCGGGTGCGGTCGCCGCCGACATCGGCGCCGGTCTTGGCGAATGGACGCTGCCCATTGCCCGCGCCGTCCGCGGCAGCGGCCGGGTGCTCGCGGTCGAGGCGATACCGGCGCGTGCCGCCGCACTGGCCCGGACATTTCCCGCCAATGCCCTCTATCAGGCCGAGCTGATCGCCGCCAGAGCCGGTGAGCGCGACGGCGCCGGCGCCACCGTGCAGGACGGCCCGCCGGTGCTGCGGCGCAGCCTTGACTCGCTCGCCACCGAGCGCCGGCTGCCGCGGCTTGACCTCGTCAAGATCACC
>JBOHMF010000618.1:0-2025 GCA_050730055.1 Allostellaceae bacterium | reverse complement strand
TCCTCGCCTCGATCGCTCGGATGCCATTGTCGACGGCATATCTCATGAAGCGCTTCGACCTGTGCGCGAAGTTCGACGCACCATCGGCGATTGCGGCGAGCTGATCGAGGCCCGTCAGCAGCTTCACTGCTTCGTAGATGGTCCGGCTCCTCTCCCCAAAGCCGATCCGCGCAAGCCGGGCAGGCATTAACAGCCCGACTTCGAGCAGCTGGGGCGCTGCCAGCAGTTCGGGAGCGATCGTTGCCTCGACGATCGGATCCTCGCCATGCGCCGCGGTCAGCCGGCGGTAAGCTTCGGCGCTGTTGCCGTCCGGGTTCTGGAAGGTGACCCTGACCCAGGTCTCGGCGGCGCCCGCCAGTTTGGCGACGGTGGGAGGATAGGCCACGATTGCGGGCCAATCGCCGATCTCGACGCCCGAGTCGTTGTGGACGGGCGTGCGGGAGCCTCGCTCGAGGACGAGCCCTTCCTGATCGCGGCACCGATAACCGGTGAGCGCCCAACGAATGGCGCTCGCGAGCGAGGTCTTGCCCGAACCGTTCTGGCCCTCGAGGCACCAGTTCTCGCCGTTGAACGGCACAACAAACGGCGGCCCATCGATCAGATTGATCCCGCCAAAGCCGAACGCCTCAAGCCGGACAAGGCGCCAAGGGCCGGCCGCCGAGGTAGGGCTGCTCGCCACGTTCGCCGCAGCAGGGTCGAAAGCTGCGTTGTCCCACGCCGCAACCAACCCGTCGAACAGGGTTTCGTTTGCCTCCGCAACCTTCGCCTGGTCGCAAGAAAGGAGGTAGTGCAACAGTCGACGTGCCGCTGCCGTGGTCAGCTGAACCGACCCAGCCCCATAGTTTTCGAACTTCGTCCAGGACAGCACGTCCCCGGAAAGAAGCCGCTGTTTAGCCTCGTATAACGACAGGGACATGCCCGCTCCTGCGTCACGTAGGCTAGGACGGAAGACCTGCCCTAATCCAGCAGAACTATTGGAACGCTCCACCCTGATTGGGTCTCTCGGAATGGCGTTTCGGCTTCTCAACTATTGGGGTAGATCAGGCGGCACGTGCCGCGGCATCGGAGGATCCTTCCATGCGCCAATATGTTCCGGTTTTGCCTGAGACCAGACCGTTCGGCAGACGAATGGTCGGGCCGGCCTTGCTGGCGTTCGTCGCCGGCTGTTCCGCCGGCGTCCGGCAGCCGACGGGAGGTGATGCCGCGGCCGCCGAAGCTGGCGCGAAGATGCCGCGGCCGGCGCGGGTGCTGGTCTATGATTTCGCGATCGACTGGCAAAGCGTTGCACTGGACAGCGGCATGCGCGCGCGCCTCGAGCGCGCAATGACCGGCGGCAGCCTCTCGCAGCAGCAACAGGAGGTCGCGGCAGAGGTTCAGCGCGCGATCGGCGATACCCTCGTCCAGCAGATCCAGGCCATGGGCCTCGACGCCGCGCATGCTTCCGCCAACGCGATTGCCGGGCCGGGCGATCTCGCGATCCGCGGCCAGGTCACCCGGATCGACGCCGGCAACCAGACGCGCCGGCGGCTGATCGGCTTCGGGGCGGGCAAAAGCGAAATCTATGCCGAGGTCGAGGTGTTTGGCGCCCGGCCCGGAAAGCCTCAGACCCTGCTGCAAAGCTACGATGCCGAAGCCAACAGTGGCCACGCTCCCGGCTTCGCACTCGGCGGCGCCGGGGCAGCCGCCGGGCACGCCGCGGCCGGGGCCGCCGGCGGTGCCGCTGCCGCGGCAAGCCGGTCGCAGTCGGATCTTCCCGATGACGGGAAGCGCCTGGCACGGCGCGTGGCGCGCAATCTCGGTCAGTTTTTCTACCAGATGGGCTGGATCCCGCACCCGTAGTGCGTGATGACTTCTAGCAATCAGCGCCGCGAGGCCCTTCCGCCCTCGGGACTCCACCCGCTCGCCTGCCGCTTCTGTTCCGCAGGCAACACGATCAAGCAATATACCGAAGGGGATACCGAAGCACGCGCCCGCGCCGACATTCCTTAGCAGTTCTCTTCACTGATCCGCGCTGCTCCGTAAGCA
>JBOHMF010000617.1:0-2050 GCA_050730055.1 Allostellaceae bacterium | reverse complement strand
CGGCGGCGGAACGAGGGTCCAGGCCGGCCGCGTTCCGCCGGCGCGCACCGATCCGGTCTGCCGGTCCGGCACCGGCTCGGCGCTCTGCGCGCCGGAAAGCCTGAGGCCGGTGCCCGTCCATCCGTCGCCGCCAATGAGCGCACCGGCGTCAAAATCAAAGGATGTAGCGGCCTCCCGGAGTCCCGCCCGGCACAAGGCGTACCAGCAGCCCGCACTGGCTGGCTTGCGGGTTTCCCAGCCGCAGAGGTAGAGCCGGTCCTGCGCGCGGGTCAGCGCGACATAGAGGAGCCGGCGATATTCCTGCATCTCGCGGCGGTGCACCGCCTCCCTCTCGCGATCGTAGAGCGGGATCGGAAAATCGTTGCGCGGGCGCCACAGCGGCAGGCCGTCGTCCTCGGTCCACAGGAGGTCCATGCGCGAACTCGGCACCTGCATCGTGTCGGGCAGAAACACGACCGGCGCCTCCAGCCCCTTGGCGCCGTGCACGGTCAGGATGCGCACCTCGTCGCGCTCGCGCGCCGCAAAGTCGCGCTTGATCTCGGTTTCGCCGACGCTGAGCCAGCGCAGAAAGCCGTGCAGCGAAGGCACGTGGTCGCGCTCATGGGCGAGCGCCAGCGAGAGAAACTCCTCGATCGGGTCGGCGGCCTCGGAGCCGAGCCGTTCGAGCATGGCGCGGCGGCCGCCGTCCTTGCCGAGGATCTCGGCATAGAGTTCGTAGGGCGGGACAAAGTCGGCGCGGGCCAGGAGGGCCAGGAGCCGCTCCGCGATCCGGCGCAGGTCCGGGTCGGCGGCGGCGCGGGCGCGCAGACGGTCCCACAGCCGCTCCTCGCCGCGCCCGTGCGCGAGATCAAACAGGGCGTCTTCGGAGATCCCAAAGAGCGGCCCCTTCAGCACCGTGGCGAGCGTCAGATCGTCTTCCGGCAACAGCAGAAAACGGCCGAGCGCGATCAGATCCTGAACCGCGAGCTGCTCGGCGAGAACCAGGCGGTCGGCGCCGGCGACCGCGATCTGGCGCTGCTTCAAGGCGCGCAGCAATTCGCCGAGAAAGCTGTTGCGGCGGCGCACCAGCACCATCACATCGCCCGGCCGCAACGGGCGGTCGCGCGCTTCCAGTTGCTCGCCGGCATCGATCCAGCGGCGGATCGTCTCGGCGATGGCGGCCGCGAGGCGCGCCGAGGGCTGGGCGGCGCGCGCCCGCGCCAGCGGCAGTTGCGGCTCGTCCTCGGGCTCGGGCTTGACCGGGGGCCACAATTCGACCAGCCCCGCCTGCCCGGCGCGGGCGGCGAGATGGCGGATCTCGGCGCCGTCGATCCCCACACCGTCCTGCGCCTCGGGCTGCCGGAAGATCGCATCGACCGCCCGCAGAACGGGCGCGGTCGAGCGGAACGAGAGTTCGAGCGGCACGGTCAGCCACGGCTGGCGGGCGGCGTTGATCCGCTCCTCAAAACGCTGCCGCATGCGCACAAAGGCGCGCGGATCGGTGCCCTGAAAGCTGAAGATCGACTGCTTTGCATCGCCGACCGCAAACACCGTGCGGCGCCGTCCCTGCGGGTCCTCGCCGGCAAAGAACTCCTCGGCCAGCGCGGCGACGATCTGCCACTGCTCCGGGTTGGTGTCCTGCGCCTCGTCGATCAGGATGTGCTCGATCCCGCCATCGAGCTTGAACAGAACCCAGGGTGCGGTCCCCGGTCTTTCGAGCAGGTTCCGTGTCGTGCGCACGAGATCGTCGTAATCGAGCCACCCCGCGCGCTCTTTGTGCCGGTCGTAGCGGGTGATGAGCGCCGCGCCGAGATCAACGAGCGGGGCCGTGGCCGCCAGCATCCCTGCCGCCGCCCGCTGGCCGAGAAAGGCTTTGACCCGCACCGCCTCGGCGGCAAGGACCAGACCGGCCTCGCAGGGCGCCGCCGCGGCCGCGCCCTTGGTGATCAGGGTTTTGCGCGCCTCGCCCTCCTGGGTGAGAAAGGCGTGGGCATAGTCGGCGATCAGCTCCGGGCGCTCCGCGGCGCCCTCGCACCAGCAGGCGATGGCCGCGCCGCGCTCGCGGTCGGTC
>JBOHMF010000616.1:0-2061 GCA_050730055.1 Allostellaceae bacterium | reverse complement strand
ATGGTGGACTTTCCGGAGATGTGGGCGTGGCCCAAGCCGGTGCAAAAGCCGCACCCGCCGATCCTCGTCGGCGGCGCCTTTCCGCACGGCGCGCGCCGCGCCATCCGCTATGGCGACGGCTGGTGCCCGATCGGCGGCCGCCCGGGCGTCAACCCGGCCGAGATGATCGCGCGCTTTCGCACGATGGCGCAGGAAGCCGGGCGCGATCCCGCCGCATTGCCGGTGACGCTGTTCAACCCGCCCGAGGATGCGGACGAGGTGAAGCGCTGGCGCGATCTCGGCATCGCCCGCGCCGTCGTCATGCTGCGTTCGGCGCCCTCCGCGGAGATCCTGCCGATCCTCGATCGCTGGGCCGATCTCATCCGCAAGACCGCCGCGTAGGGCGGAAAAGCGTCAGCGCATTCCGCCGCCATCCTGTTCTCGCGCCGCAGTTGGCGGACTGCCCCGCGGGTCGCGCCCGCGGGCTTCAGCTCACGCGCTTGTCCGCCCTACGCCATTCTGGCGCGCCCCTCGCGGATCGCGCGCCAGACCCGCTCCGGGGTTGCCGGCATCTCGATGTGGGTGACGCCAAATCCGGCGAGTGCATCGACGATGGCGTTGATGACGGCGGCCAAGGCCGGGGTCGTCCCGCCTTCGCCGCCGGAGCGCACGCCGAGCCGGTTGGAGGGCGACGGCACCTCGCTGAGCGCGGTCTTGAGCGCCGGCAGCGTGTCGGCGCGCGGCAGCGCATAATCCATAAAGCTCGCCGCCAGCATCTGTCCGCTCGCGGGATCGTAATAGGCTTCTTCGAGCAGCGCTTGGCCCATGCCCTGGGCGATGCCGCCATGGGTCTGGCCGTGCAGGATCATCGGGTTGACCGCACGCCCGACATCGTCAATGGCGGCATAGCCGACGATCTCGACCCGGCCGGTCTCGGGATCGACCTCGACCTCGCAGACCTGCGCGCCATAGGGAAAACTCGCCACCCGCAAGGTCTGATCGGAGACGGCGGCGAGCGGCCCCGCCAAGCCCGGCGGCAGATCGTTGCGCACGGAGGCGGCCTTGGCGATCTCGAAAAGCCCGATCGCGCGATCGGTGCCGGCGACGCGAAAGCGCCCTTGCGTGAACTCGATATCAGCCTCGTTCGCTTCCAGCAGAAACCCGGCGATACGGCGCCCCTTGGCGATGATCGCATCGGTCGCTTCGCCAATGATCGTCGTCGCCAGCTTCATCGAGCGGCCGGAATGGGAGCCGCCGCCGGCCGCGACGCGGACCGTGTCGTGGGCAATGTAGTCGATGCTGTCAAACGGCACGCCGAGCCACTCGCCGACAAGCTGCGCAAAGCTCGTTTCGTGCCCCTGGCCGGAGGACATCGTGCCCATGACAAGCCCGACCCGGCCTTCCGGCGTGATGGTGATCTCGGTGCGCTCGCGCGGCGCGCCCGAGGTGATCTCGATGTAATTGGCAAGGCCGATGCCGCGGCATCGGCCGCGCCGGCGTGCGTCTTCGCGGCGCGCCGGAAAACCGGTCCAGTCGGCGAGCGCGAGCACCGTCTCCATCGCCTGCGCGTAATCGCCGCTGTCATAGGTGAGGCCGAGCGGGTTGTGATAAGGCTGCGCCGCAGGCGGGATCAGGTTGCGGCGGCGCAACTCCGCCGGATCGACGCCGAGCCGGTCGGCGGCGAGATCGACCAGCCGCTCGACGACAAAGATGACCTCGGGCCGGCCGGCGCTGCGGTAGGGGGTTGTCGAGACCGTGTTGGTGACGGCGCCGCGGCCGCGCACATAAGCGGCAGGGATGTCGTAAACCCCCGACAGGAGACCCATCCCCTTCTGCAACGAGACAAAAGCGGCAGCATGGCCGCCGAGATTGCTCAGGTGGCGGCCGCGAACGGCGAGAAACTTTCCGTGCGTATCGAGCGCCAGCTCGACCGCGACGGTGAGATCGCGGCCCTGGTAGTCGCTGAGAAAGGATTCGGTGCGCTCGCAGGTCCATTTGACCGGCCGGCCGACCCGCCGCGCCGCCCAGGCGAGGAGCGCGTATTCCGGGTAGAAAAAATTGCGGGTGCCAAAATTGCCGCCC
>JBOHMF010000615.1:0-2062 GCA_050730055.1 Allostellaceae bacterium | reverse complement strand
GCGCTATGACCGGCTCGGCTTCATCGTCCAATCCTTGCTCCAGAGCGCTTGCATATTCCTGGTTGCGGGCAAGCTCGCTCGCGAATTCTGAAAACTGCCTCTAAGGAACATACCGCGTCACGCCCGCGATCTCCCCCTGGTCGCGACCGCGCAGCTCAATGACATTGCGATCGGGATCGCGCACAAAAACCGAAACCCGTCCGGCCTCGCCCATCTGGACCGGCCCCTGCGTAATTGCAATCCCGTTCGCCTTGAGGGCGGCGATCGCCGCCGGGATCGAGGCGACGCGCAGCGCGACATGGGTATAGCCAGGGTATTTTCTGCCGGTATCCATCAGGATGTTCCCGGCGGGATCGTCGGCATTGGCATTGAAGATGAGGTTGATCTCGACGCCTTGCGGGTTGCGCAGGATCGCGACGTCATCCCCCTTCGCCCGGCGCAGCAAGCCGAACCCCAGCGCCTTGTAAAAGGTGAGAGCGCGATCGAGGTCGCGCACCCGGATGCCGATGTGATCGACGCGCTCGATGATCATGCTCTGGCCTGCGGCTTCTTCGGCGGACATTTGCCATCCTCCCTCAACGCGCGCCGGGTGGTGGCAGAAATCCCCCACCGCGCACAATCGGACAAGCCGCTTCAAGCTCCCGGCGGATATCCCGGTATGATGGAAATTCTTGATCAGAGCGCCGGGGAGATCGGCTTTCATCGGAAGCGTTCAGCCTTGCAAAAGAATATGACATTTCCTTGGCACCCCTTTTTTTGTCCTCCGGCGGCCCTATCCTTGATCGAACGCAGGCAGAAACCGCGACGAGCGGATTTTGATGCTGGGAGGGTGAGATGACGTACCGGGTTTCCTATATCGACACGGCACCGGATGCGGAAAGCCGGCCGCTTTTCGAGGGTCGGCCGCGCGACGAGTATTTCCCGACCGAGCCGGCGGCCCTGGCGCGGGCACGCGAACTCCTCGACGACATCCACTGTCATACGGTCGTCGTCCGCGACGGCGCCGGCGAACCGCTGCGCGGCGTGCGCCTTCAGCTCAAGGTTGCGGTGAGCACTGAATAGCCGCCCTGTTCACACCGGGCCGTTCACGACATCAGGCAGGCGCGGCGCGGTCGGTGACGAGGCTGTGCCGTGGCCGGGGCCGGATAGGGAATGCCCTCGAGGCGGTCGCCGCCGATCTTGCGGACGCCGCTCTCGACCGGTGGCGCGTCCGGATTGGTGCCGGCGGCGATCGTGCCGCCGCTGACTTCCTCATGCGTCCATGGCCAGACCAGGCGAAACCGGGTGAGCGTGCGGCCGGTTCCGCTCGGGACATAGATCGCGGCGGACAACCGGAAGGTATGGCCGGCGATGGTGGCGCCGACCGGCTTGCCGCTCTCGGCCCAGATCACCGTGTCGCCGGAGAGCCAGGCGTTGAGCGCGGCGGTGTCGTCGTGTTGGCCGTCGCCCCACAAAACGAGCGGCGTCTGCCGGCACGCGGAATGCGGCGCCGCGATGGCCGGCGCAAGACCGGCGAAGAGCACCAGGGCAAAAGCGGCCGCCCACCTCATGCCCGCACCGACGCTGTCGCTCTACCGTCCCTTTTTGCTGTCACCGCCGCCGCGGGCGGCGGCGTGCTCGGCCTTTGACAGCGTCAGTTTTTCCGGGTGAACGATGGTCTTGTGGGCGGCGTCGCGGGCCGCGCCGAGATTGGGAAATTCCTCCTCGGCGCCGTCGCGTTGCAGGACATAGACCGCCGACATCTGCCGGCCGCTTTTCTGGTCGGCGACGGTGCGCTTGACAATCGTCCAGGGAATGCGGCGGGTCTCCCCGTCCTCCTCGACATCCTCAAAGCCGCGATCGACAAGCGCTTCGAGCGCGTAGAGCCTGCGCTCGGGCTCCGGCCGCGGCCGGCCGCGACCCTCGCCGCGGAAGCGATCCTGCGGGCCGCGACGCCGATCCCCGCGCGGACCTGCGCGATCGTTCCCGCGCGGTCCGCGTTCGCCCTCGCCGCGCCGGGGCGGCTGGCGCGCCGGGTCGCGGCGATGCGGGCGCCGGCCGTCCGCCCCGCCCGGCTGCACAG
>JBOHMF010000614.1:0-2067 GCA_050730055.1 Allostellaceae bacterium | reverse complement strand
TCTGAGCCCCGCGGCCAAAGCCGGCGGCACAACCCGGCTGCGGTGCTGTAAGATCCGGCCGTTGTGGCGGCAGGGAGGGAACACATGGATCTGGGCTTGCGTGGAAAGAGGGCGCTCGTCACCGGCGCCTCAAAGGGGATCGGGCGCGCCTGCGCCGAGGCGCTCGCCGCCGAGGGTGTCGATGTCGTGCTGGTGGCGCGCACCGCCGCCGATCTCGAAGCGGCGCGCGCGGCCATCGCGGCCCAGCACAATGTCGCGGTGCGCACCTGTCCGCTTGACCTGTCGGACAGCCGCAATGTGGACAGGCTCGCCGCGGAGTGCCCCGACACCGAGATCCTGATCAACAACGCCGGCGCGATCCCTGGCGGCGATCTCGATGCGATCGACGAGGCGCGCTGGCGCACCGCCTGGGATCTGAAGCTGTTTGGCTATGTCAACATGACGCGCCGGTTCTACGCACTGATGCGCGAGCGGCGGCGGGGCGTCATCATCAATATCATCGGCGCCGCCGGCGAGAACCCCGACAGCGAATACATCGCCGGGAGTTCGGGAAACGCCTCGCTGATGGCGTTCACGCGGGCGATGGGCGGCACGGCGCCGCGGGACGGACTGCGCGTCGTCGGCATCAACCCCGGCCCGGTGATGACCGAGCGGCTCATTACGCTGATGAAGACGCGCGCCGAGAGCCGCTTTGGCGATCCCGAGCGCTGGCAGGAATTCATGAAACCGTTTGCTTTTGGCCGCGCCGCCAAGCCCGAGGAAATCGCCCACATGGCGGCGTTTCTTGCCTCCGACCTGTCGGCCTATACGACCGGCACGATCGTCACGATCGATGGCGGCGGGTCGAGCCGGCGCTCGGCGTTCTAGGAGGGATTGGCGATGCTGGAGACCCCGCGCTTTCATCATCTGCATCTGAATTCGCCCGATCCCGAGCGCGCGATCGCGTTTTACACGCGACAGTTCGCGAGCACGGCAAAGAGCGAATGGGGCGGTTTTCCGGCGCTCCGGTCGCCAAACGACGTGCTGATCCTGTTCACCCGCGTCGCGGCGCCGGCGCCGGGCGCGCTGCAAAGCGCGATCTGGCACTTTGGCTGGCACGTCCCCGGTGCCCGCAAATCCCTGGCAACCTACCAGGAGCGCCCCGAGGTCGAACTGCTGCCGCTCTACACCTCGGAAGAGGGCGGCGCAGTCATGATCTCAAGCGACACCTGGCCCGGCACCGGCGGCGTCCTCGGGCTGACCCGCGCGCAGATCGCCGAGGCCAAGGCCGAGGGCGTGCGCCCCAAGGGCGGCGCCGGCTTTTCCTATATGCGCGGCCCCGACGATGCGCTTGTCGAATATGCCGGCGACCATCCAAAGGAGCGCTTCAACCACGTCCATATGTACCAGGAGGACCCGATCGGCGCCCTTCACTGGTATCAACAGCACCTCAATGCGCCGGCGCGGCCGGGTTTTGGCTCGACCGCAGCCGGTCCCAGCATCGCGCGCAGTCCCGATCGCACCTGGCCGGCACTCAACCGCGAAGGCATGTTCCGCACGCCGCGCGCCGGCGTCGAGTTTGGCGACGTGGCGCTGATCTGGTACGCCAACCAGGGCGAGGAACCGCTCGTCTCCAGCCGCGGCCAGTTGCAGGACCACATCGCCCTTGCCGTCAGCGATCTCGGCGCCTGGGCCGAAAAGCTCTCCGCCGAGGGGGTCCGCTTTCTCGAACCACCCTATCGCCTTGGGGACACCCGCGCGGTGATGATCGAAGGCCCGAGCCGCGAGGCGATCGAACTGGTCGAAGTACAGTAGGGTGGGTTGAGCAATGCGAAGCCCGCCATTCATGCGGGGAATGATGGGTTTCCCCCGACCTTCCCCACGGAACAAGTCCGTGGGCTGAAGGCCCACGGGGTCAACCCATCCTACTTCGCCGCCTCGTCCACGCGCAGGATCTCGACAGCGGGCGGGGCCGTCAGCACCTCGCTAAAGCTGTGCATCCAGTTGCCGGTCTCCTCGGGCGAACCGACGCCGCGGTTGCGAAACTGGTCAAGCTGATCGAGGCTGTTGAGCTCAACCTCAAACTGC
>JBOHMF010000613.1:0-2081 GCA_050730055.1 Allostellaceae bacterium | reverse complement strand
GACCTGCTGCGCGTTTTTCATGACGCGCTCGGCAATGTCCGCCCCGCGGTCGAGGTGCGCTCGCGCCGGGTTGGCGGCGCCACCTATCAGGTGCCGATCGAGGTGCGCGCCGACCGCAGCCAAGCGCTGGCGATCCGCTGGCTGATCACCAGCGCGCGCGGACGTTCGGAGAATACAATGGAGGAACGCCTGTCGGGCGAACTGCTCGATGCCGCCAACAATCGCGGCGTCGCCGTCAAGCGGCGGGAGGACACCCACCGCATGGCCGATGCCAACAAGGCTTTTTCCCACTACCGTTGGTGAGGCGCGGCGCAGGCCCTTCGCTTCTCATGCTTTTCGCGGGCGCCGCCATAAGGCGGTGCCGCCGGAGTTTGTCTATGGCACGCACGACCCCCCTCGAGGGCTACCGCAACATCGGCATCATGGCCCATATCGATGCCGGCAAGACCACCACGACCGAGCGCATCCTCTATTACACCGGCCGCTCCTACAAGATCGGCGAGGTGCACGAGGGCACCGCGACGATGGACTGGATGGAGCAGGAGCAGGAGCGCGGCATCACCATCACCTCGGCGGCGACGACCTGCTTCTGGCAGGACCATCGGATCAACATCATCGACACGCCGGGCCATGTCGATTTCACCATCGAGGTCGAGCGCAGCTTGCGCGTGCTCGACGGCGCCGTCGCCGTGTTTGATTCGGTCGCCGGGGTTGAGCCGCAATCGGAAACCGTGTGGCGTCAGGCCGACAAATACGGTGTTCCGCGCATCTGCTTTGTCAACAAGATGGACCGCACCGGCGCCGATTTTGCGCGCTGCGTTGCGATGATCGACGAGCGGCTCGGCGCCCACCCGCTGGTCCTGCAATTGCCGATCGGGGTCGAGAGCGATTTTGCCGGGGTCGTCGATCTCGTCGCGATGAAGGCGATCACTTGGCACGAGGAGACCCTCGGCGCCCAGTTTGATGTGACCGACATTCCGCCCGAGATGGAGGCCGAGGCCAAGGCGTTCCGCGCCAGGTTGGTTGAGGCTGCGGTCGAGCAGGACGACGGTGCGCTCGAAGCCTATCTCGGCGGCGAGGAGCCAAGCCCCGAGGAGCTCCAGCGCTGCATTCGCAAGGGCACGATCACCGCCGCCTTTGTCCCCATCCTGTGCGGTGCGGCCTTCAAGAACAAGGGCGTGCAGCCGCTCCTCGATGCGATCGTCAGCTATCTCCCCTCGCCCGCCGATGTCGCCGCGATCCGGGGCGTGAAGGCCGGCACCAACGAGCCGGTGTTGCGCCGCTGCTCGGACGACGAGCCATTCTCGGCGCTCGCCTTCAAGATCATGACCGACCCGTTTGTTGGCTCGCTGACCTTTGTGCGCATTTATTCCGGCGTGCTCGCCTCGGGCAGCCAGGTGCTCAACACGGTCAAGGACAATCGCGAGCGGATCGGCCGCATGCTGCAGATGCACGCCAACCACCGCGAGGATATCAAGGAGGCGCGCGCCGGCGACATCGTCGCGCTCGCCGGTCTCAAGAACACGACGACCGGCGACACCCTGTCGGATGCGACCCACCCGGTTCTGCTCGAACGCATGGAATTTCCCGAGCCGGTCATCGAGATCGCGGTCGAACCCAAGACCAAGGGCGACCAGGAGAAGATGGGTCAGGCGCTGGCGCGCCTCGCGACAGAAGATCCCTCCTTCCGGGTCAGCGTCGATCCCGAGAGCGGGCAGACCATCGTCAAGGGCATGGGCGAACTGCACCTGGAAATCATCGTCGATCGCATGAAGCGCGAGTTCAAGGTCGATGCCAATGTCGGCGCCCCGCAGGTCGCCTATCGGGAAACGATCACCCGCACGGCCGAGATCGATTACACGCACAAAAAGCAGACCGGCGGGGCGGGGCAATTCGCCCGCATCAAGCTGCGCTTTGAACCGCTGCCGCCGGGTTTGGGCTTTCTCTTTGAGAACGCGGTGGTCGGCGGCGCGGTGCCAAAAGAGTTTGTCCCCGGTGTCGAAAAAGGGCTCAAGGCTTCGGCCGAGACCGGCGTTCTCGCCGGGTTTCCGGTCATCGATCTCAAGGTGGTGCTGTTTGAC
>JBOHMF010000612.1:0-2083 GCA_050730055.1 Allostellaceae bacterium | reverse complement strand
CGGCATTGGCGCGCGCCAGATCGGCGGCGCGCTAGCCTTGCCCAGCGATCGCCTGAAGCCGATCGGCGATGCGCGCCTGCAAGCGCGGCAAGGCGTCGGGCGGGACCTGATGTTTGCGCGCCAGCGCCCGGAGCGCGAAGAGCCGCTCCTCGACCCTGTCGAGCTCGCGCGGATCGAGCGCCAATGCGCGGGCTGCGGCCTCCAGCGCGGCGAGCGCTTCGGCGGTTTCGGCGACAGCCCGCTCGGCCGCGGCAAAGGCCGGATCAAAGAGGCCCTGGGCGCGCTCGCGCACCCGCTCCAGCCGCCGCAGGGCGCGCGCCAAGGCCGCTTGCGCCCCGCCCTCGCCGTCAAGCTCGGCGATCGCCTCAGTGAGGCTCTCGGCCAGGCGCTCGGCGTTCTGCAACAAGGCCCGGCGGGCGGCAAGACCATCCTCCTCGCCCGGCTGCGGCGCCAGCGCGTCCAGCTCGGCCAGGTGGTGGCGCAGCAGGTCCTCCTCCTCGCGGCTTTCGGCGATGAGCCGGGCCGCGCTTTCTTCCCGCCGCACCGCCTCGCGCCAATCCTGCCAGCATTGGGCGAGTGCAGCCGCGTCGATGCCGGTCTCGGGATCGATCCCGGCATAGGCGTCGAGGATGGCGCGATGATTGGCCGGGTCAAACAGACCGTGCGGCTCAAACTGGCCCTGGATCTCAACGAGGCTAGCGCCCAACTCGCGCAGCAACCCGACGCTCGTCGGCTCGTCGTTGACAAAGGCGCGGCTCTTGCCGTCGGCGCCCAGGAGGCGGCGCAGGACGATCGATTCGCCGCTCCTGTCAAGCCCGGCCGCACCCAGCATCGACCAGGCCGGATGATCGCGGCCGAGCGCAAACTCGGCGGTGACTGCAGCCTCCTTGGCCCCGGCGCGCACCAAGCCGGCGTCGGCGCGGCGGCCGAGCGCCAGCCCTAGCGCGTCGAGCAGGATCGATTTGCCGGCGCCGGTCTCGCCAGTCAGGACGCACAGCCCCGGGCGAAAGACAAGACCCAGCCGGTCGATCAGCACGACATCGCGAATGGTGAGACCGAGCAGCATGGCAGGGCGGATGATATCTCCCCCTCTACCGGCAGACCAGTTCCTGAGGGTCAAAAGGCTTTCGGCAGGCCTGCTTGTCTGAGGGTATATTCGCCCAATGGCGCGATTTGATGAAATGATCGACCATGAATCGCCGATTGCTGATCGGACTCTGCCAGATTTCGTGATCGCCTTTGCCCTGCCGAACAAAGGTGCAGCCGTTTTCGACGAGGATTGCTTTGACGCGCGGTGTGTAATTATCCGCCATCAGGCGGCGCGTCGTGCGTGCTCCACGCGTTCGGCGATGACCGCGAACGGAACATCGTCGATGTCCACCGCCAAAAGCCCGTTTTCTTCGAGCAGTTCGGGGATCACGAGCTTGAGTTTGGCAATCAGCTCCTCAAAGGTGTCGGCGCCGGTGGCGAGTCCCGGCACGTCATCGCTCGACGCCACCCAGACCTCGGCTTCCGCATCCCATTCGGCCTTGACGTTGTAAGGCTGCATCGTCCCGTTCTCTGTGCGACTGGTCGTCAATATATACTTTCATCCGAGCGGCTTCCATCCCTTCCGCTCTCCGGTTTTGGCGACGCGCGAGGATGAAATCCCCGGGACAGATTTGGTCAAACCATATCATAGGATACGATGTGGTCTCCTGCCTCAATTGTCGAGCGCCAAAAAGATCGCAAGCCGGTTACGAACGTGCTGCGACCATTGAACTATCACGCCAGCATTCGTGGTAAGCCAGGCTACGTTTTCAATCTCATAATCCCTGCCCCAATCTTCCTCTGCTGCTTCCCAACGTTCCAAGATATCTTGCACCCTTTGGGCAGATTCGATGAGTGCATTTTCGTTTCTGCAAAGCATCGCTCGTGCGAACACCTGGTTCGCAACGATGCGCGCCTGTGAGAATTGGGGATGTCCCGCTCTCTGTTGAACTTGGTCGAGCGGGCGTTGCCGGATTGGAACGTTACGCGGCCTTGGATTTTTCCTCAAGCTGAAGGTGTTTGCCGTGGTGCGCCTTCAGGGCGGCGGCGAGGG
>JBOHMF010000611.1:0-2093 GCA_050730055.1 Allostellaceae bacterium | reverse complement strand
GATCAGAACAGAGTTTCAAACCTTTCGTCTACCGGGACGCGATAGCCGTTGGCGAGTGCGTTGGTTTCGTTCGCCATGCCGACGACCGCGAGGAGTTCGGCCAGCATCTCCGGGGTCATGCCTTGCTTGCGCGCGGCGGCGGCGTGCGAGTGGGTGCAATAGGCGCAACCGTTGCTCATGCTGACAGCAAGATAAAGGAGCTCCTTGGTCAGCGGATCAAGGGCGCCCGGCGCCATCACCTCTTTGATGCTCTCCCAGGTGCGCTTGAGGGTCGGCGGGTCGTTGGCCAGCGCCTTCCAGAAATTGTTGATCCAGTCGGCGCCGCGGGTCCGCTTGATGTCGTCATAGACGGCGCGCACCGCGGCGTTCGCCTCATCTTCCTCGATCAACCGCACCAGGGCCATTGCGCTCCCCCGCTCACCGCCGGGCTGGCCAAAGCATAGCCGAGAACGGGCGCCGCCAAAAGTGCCGGTCGCTTGCCGGTCCTTGTCAAGGATCGGGGGCGAGCGTAAGTCAGCAGTCGTTTCTCTCCTTGCGGCGCGGAGTTCACGATGGGTTTCAAAGTGGCGGTGGTCGGCGCAACCGGCAATGTCGGGCGCGAGATTCTGACCACACTCGCCGAGCGCAATTTTCCCGCCGACGCGGTCGTGGCGCTCGCCTCTTCGCGCTCGATCGGCGCGGAGGTCTCCTTTGGCGAGGACGAAATCCTCAAGGTCGAGGGGCTCGACACCTTCGATTTCCGCGGCACCGAGATCGTGCTGTCCTCGCCCGGCAGCAAGGTGTCCGCCGTCTTTGCGCCGCGCGCCGCCAAGGCCGGCGCCGTCGTCATCGACAACACCTCGCACTGGCGCATGGACCCCGAGGTGCCGCTGGTCGTGCCCGAGGTCAACCCGCAGGCGATCGCGCAGTATCAAAAGCGCGGCATCATCGCCAACCCGAACTGCTCGACGATCCAGATGGTGGTGGCCTTGAAGCCGCTCCACGATCTCGCCCGCATCAAACGGGTCGTCGTCGCCACCTATCAATCGGTGTCCGGGGCGGGGGGCGCGGCGATGGACGAATTGTTCAGCCAGACCCGCGCGATCTATGTCAACGATCCGGTCAAGCCCGAGCACCTGACAAAGCAGATCGCCTTTAACGTGATCCCGCACATCGACGTCTTTATGGATGACGGGTCAACCAGGGAAGAATGGAAGATGGCGGTCGAGACCCGCAAGATCCTCGACCCCGACATCGCGGTCAGCGCGACCTGCGTGCGCGTGCCGGTCTTTATCGGCCACGCCGAGGCGATCACTGTCGAGTTCGCGCGCCCGATCGGCGAGGAGGAGGCGCGCGCCGCGTTGCGCCGGGCGCCCGGTATCGTCGTCGTCGATCGTCGGGCCGACGAGGGCTATGTGACGCCGGCCGAAGCCGCCGGCGAGGACGCGGTCTATGTCAGCCGAATCCGCCGCGATCCGACGGTGCCGCACGGTCTCAACCTGTGGGTCGTCGCCGACAATTTGCGCAAGGGCGCCGCTCTCAACGCCGTGCAGATCGCCGAACTCCTGGTCGAGCGCCATCTCGGCGGCGCGCAGCGAGCGCGGGCAAAAGTCGAACGGCTGCACCGCGACGCCGGGTAGCGGGTTGCCGATGACGGTTGCCCCGGAGGCCCGCTCCGCGGCGGGCGGCGGGCGTTTTCTCGGTCTCTCGATCACTCCCTTGACGCGGCGGCGGCTCGACGCTTTCCGCCGCAACCGCCGCGGCTTCTGGTCGCTGTGGATCTTTCTCGCCCTGTTTGTCGGCACCTTGCCGGCCGAGGTGATCGCCAATGACCGGCCGATCGTCGTGCATTTTGCCGGCGCGTGGTACTTCCCGGTCCTGTTCAATTACCCGGAGACCGCTTTTGGCGGCGTGTTTCCGACCGCGACCGATTACCGCGACCCCGAAGTCAAAAAGCTGATCGACAAGAAAGGCTGGATGATCTGGCAGCCGATCCCGTTTTCCTACGACACGATCAACTACAACCTGCCCAGTCCGGCGCCTTCGCCGCCGACAGGCACCGATCTCCTCGGCACCGACGCCTCGGGGCGGGACGTCTTGGCGCGGCTCATTTA
>JBOHMF010000610.1:0-2107 GCA_050730055.1 Allostellaceae bacterium | reverse complement strand
ACCCTGCAGGCCGAGATCGGGCTCGCCGGCATTCTCGCCGAATTGAATTGCGGCGGCCTGATCCCGCACCAAAACGTGCTGAGCGCGATGCGGCTCCTGTGCGAAGAGGTCAAGCCGCATTTCATCTGAGGTCGATTGCCGGCGTTGGGCCGAGCACGGCGGTCTCGATCCCGAATTCAACAGAGCCGCTGTGCACGAGCCTGACTTTTATCGGGGTCGGCGCTCGATCGCACGACCGCCCGGCGAAAGCTTAAGCGAGCATGCATTAAAAAAATCGAGAGACAGCTTCGCAGGCCTGCTCTACAGTTTCTGCAAGGCTCCCGGTGAGGAGCTGCCGAGAACGGGGAGGCGGGGCGATGGCAGCGGTTGAGACCGTGAGGGCCGGGGCGTGGCGGAGGGAGCCGAGCCGGGACCAGTGGTACGCCTTTGCCGCGGCTTGGCTCGGCCGGACGCTCGATGCCTTCGATTTTACGTCAATTTCGCCTTTTCGCCGGTCTTCGGCCCGGAGACCACGGGCACCGAGATGGTGCCGGATCTGGTCGTAGCCTAAAGGTCGCGACCTTGCCGCCACAGACGACGCCTCGCCCCGCCGCCGCCGGGCGAGGCCGTTTTGTTTGACCTCAGCGTCACTGCAATTGCCGCAAGGCTCCATCCCAAGGAGCCGCAATCATCGGAGGAACGCAACATGGCGACGGCAGTCGATACCGTGACCACCCCGCTCCCGTGGTGGAAGGAGCCGACCAGGGAGCAATGGCACGCCTGGATCGCCGCGTGGCTCGGCTGGACCCTCGACGCCTTCGATTTCACGGTCTTTCTGCTGATCATGCTGCCGATCGCGCAGGATTTCCACGTGCCGCTGGCGGCGGTGGCGACGGTCTTTACGCTGACCCTGTGGGGACGGTTCGTCGGCGCCACGGCCGCGGGCTGGCTGGCCGACCGCATCGGCCGCAAAAAGCCGCTGATGATCTCGATCGCCTGGTATTCGGTGTGCAACCTCTTGGCCGGGCTGTCGCCCGCCTTCTGGTTTCTTTTTTTGTTCCGAGCCCTTTTGGGCATCGGCATGGGTGCCGAGTGGCCGGTCGGCGCGTCACTGGCATTGGAGCAGTGGCCGCAGCGTTCGCGCGGGATGATGGGCAGCATTCTGCAGTCCTCCTGGGGTATCGGCGCGATCCTGTCGAGTGCCGCTTACGGCCTCCTCTACAGTTCCATCGGCTGGCGCGGGCTGCTGATGCTCGGCGTGCTGCCGGCATTGGCCCTTGTCTACATCCGCTATTTTGTCAAGGAGCCGGCGATCTGGGTCGAGAACCGCCGCATTCAGCGCACCCAGAAGCGAGAGGTTCGCCTGCCGCTCTTCAGTATCTTTAAGCCGGCCGTACTGCTCAACACGATCACCGCCTGCTGGTGGATGGCATCGGGCTTTGTTGCCGCCTACTCGGTTATCGGGCTGTTTCCGACCTATCTCCAAAAGGACCTGCATTTGAGCCCGGGGCTGGTCGCGCTGCCGATCATGCTGCAAAGCGCGGTCTTCTTCCTGTCGAGCCCGCTCTGGGGCTTTGTCGCCGATCGCCTCGGCCGCCGCTGGGCGCTGATCCTGCCGGCGCTGATCGGAATCCCGATCACTCCGCTCTATCTGCTGACCCACAGCTATGTGATGATCGTCGTGTTTTTTGCGCTGCAAGGCGCCTTTGCTGGCGGCGGCATGTATGCGCAGAACCCGACCTATCTGGCAGAGCGGTTTCCGACCGAGGTGCGCGCGACCGCGAGCGGCTTCTGCTATCACCAGGGCGCGATCTGGGGCGGCCTCGTCGGCCCCATTCTCGCTTATCTTGCCATCAACCTGCATCTGGGATTTGCCGTGCCGATGCTGATCGGCACCGTAGGCGGGTGCGTGCTGTTCATCATCGCGCTCGTCGTGAGCCCCGAGACGAGGGGCAAGGAACTGGTCGCCGACGTCGTGCTCGCCTAGCAGGGTGCGGGAAAAGCCCACTTTTTTCCGCGAGCACCCTTCGAGACGGCCCTTCGGACCTCCTCAGGGTGAGGCAAGTGTTTGGTACAACTGACTCATCCCGAGAAGCGAAGCGTCTCGAAGGGATGCTGGGCGTTTTTC
>JBOHMF010000609.1:0-2112 GCA_050730055.1 Allostellaceae bacterium | reverse complement strand
ATGCGGATGGTCGTCGGTTCGTGCTCGTCAGTCCCCCCGAGCGGTGACGGCGCCAAGCGCGGGTGGATGTACGGCGCCGCTGCCACGGCCATCCTGTCCCGCCGGTCGGCCTCGACCGTTTCGTCGCGCATCACGGCGAGCACGTACTCGACGGGCGTGACCCCGCTCTCAGCGGCCCGCTCGGCTATCTCCCGGGTCCGGCAGTTCCTTGCCCCCGGCGGCCGACCGGAACCCGGACGCCTACCACCTCGCGGCATCGCCTTGATTCCCTTTGATATCCTCGCAAAATGTATGAATTTTCGCCGCCGCGCCAACGAGCTCTTGCCCGATGCGTCTCACCATCCTGGCAAGGTCGAGCAGCTCGGCCGCGACCGTCGCCTCGCGCGCGCGTATCTGGCGCTTTTGCGGTGCCCAGAGGGCCGCGTGACGCGCAACATCATCCCTCCTGCGGTGCGAAGCGCTGTAGCAGCCGATACAGCGCTTCCTGCACGGCGCGCGCGTCGTCTAAACGCTCTTCCGTAAGCTCACCGGCCCGAACCAGGGCACGGCGCTCGCGGGCAAAGAGCTCGACCGAAACTCGCAGTAGCCCCCGGCGTTTGCGCTCGCGGGTTCGGCGCATCCGCTCGGCGCCCGTGAGCGGCGGCAGGTGGTTGTGGTCGATGCCAGCGGTCATCGACGGTCTCCTGCATGCGGCGGGAACACAGTCCAGCCGGCAGCACGCAGCTCAGCGGCCATCCGTTCCAGGCTGGCAACACGGCGGCGCTTCGTGCCTTCCCACTCGCGAAGGATGCCGCCGGTCGTCAGGCGTTCCGCGGTTCGCCCATGATGCATGATCGCCTCGAAGTCTGCCTCCGGGATGGCGGCAAGGCGCTGCCATTCCGCCGACTGCCGCTTACTGATTTTCAGCTCTCGCAAGGTCGGGAATGGTCGCGCCGCGTTACCATTTTTCGCCGGCCGTCCGGCTCTCATGGTGCCCAGCCCTCTGCAAAGCGACGCAGTTCCGCCCGCCGCATTGGTGGCCGGCTCAGGTCCGCAAGCCCGGTGGTGCACTCCACGTCGGAAAGGCGAGCCCGCAGTTCGGCAAGCTGGCCCCTGAGCATCGCCAGCTCTGCATCATCGCGCTGCCGGTCCCGTGCCCGTTCATCGCCCACCAGTGCGGCCAGGCGGCGCAGCTCGGCGGCCCAGAGGCAGCGGCGGGCAGGGCGGTCAGGCGGCGGCAGGAAGCCGAACAGGTCCACCGGCGCGCTCATTGCATCCGCGCCCATTCGAGGAACGCTTTACGTTCTTCGGGCGAAGCGCGGTGCCACGCCGCTATAAGCTTCTGCAAATTTGCAGGCTGCACGACCTTCCCGAGCCGGCGGTTCACCTCAAGCAGCACTATGGCCGCGTCATCGCGGCCCTGGCCGATACGATCCGCATTCAGGAAGAAATCGACAACGCCCGTTGTAGCCCTACAACTGCCTGCGCCACGGCAGCTTAAGCTTAGGCGTTGATCCCTTTACGATTTTTGCTTTGCTTATCCGCTCCACCGGCGATGACGTATTCTTGGCCCGGCCCGAAGGGTCTCACTTCCGAGCGGCCGGAGGATGCGATTGCTTGCGCTTCCGCACCTCGCCATAGGCCCCCATTGCAAACCACGCGCGCCGTGTGCAAGCAACTTATTCGAAACGAAGAGAAACCACACCCTTCCTAATCAGTAGGTCCTCGGTTCAAGCCCGAGTGTCGGCACCAACGGAAACAAGGGCGGGGCCTATCGTTTCAGTGTCGTTCCAACCGCAGAAACATCCTGAGCGGACCCGGCCAGCGAACATTTCCCGACGGGTTCTCTCAGAAGCATAACGGAACCACGGATGCCGAAAGGCGGCGGATGGTCCGGTACGGCCCGTTCACACTGCCTCCTGCGCCGCCGCCGTAAGCGAAGCGCGCACCAATTCCATCGGCATCACCAGCAACAGTGGGTCACTGGGCATGCGGCGGAACTTCCAGCGCAGATAAAAGGCGGCCGCCTGCTCGTCCTTGGCGTTGGCGATGATGCCGCGCCCGCCGATTTCCCGGGCCGCCAGCTCGGCACGCTTGAACGCATCGAGGAGGAGATGGCGCCCTATGCCCTGC
>JBOHMF010000608.1:0-2131 GCA_050730055.1 Allostellaceae bacterium | reverse complement strand
GTCTATGTCTCGACCGGGCGCGGGCCGACGACCGACGAGACGGCGCTGATCAAGGCATTGGATGAAGGCTGGATCGCCGGCGCCGGTCTCGATGTCCTGGAGCAGGAGCCGCCCGGCGGCAACAACCCGCTGCTCAAGATGGACAACGTGACCCTGACCGCGCACGTCGCCTCGGCCACCGCGCGCTTTGACCCGGCCCGGCGGCGGCGGGTCGGCCTCGAACTGTCGCTGGTCCTCTCGGGGCGCTGGCCGATGTCCTGCGTCAACCCCGCCGTGCTGGCGCAGAGCGATCTGCGGCGCTGGCAGCCGGTGTCGATGGAACGCGGCCCAAATTCGTAGCAATTCCCGAGATTGCTTCCTCACGGGTCCGCGCGGAGCGCGGCCCGAGGACAGGCTCCACGACGAAGCAATCCCCGCGGCGAGAGGGGAAGAAAATGGCCCAAGACCGTTGGGAACCGGCGGCGGCGCCGATCCGCTATCCCGATCCCGCCATAAAAATCCTCGACCCGCGCTTTGCCCGCCTGGCGCTGCCGATGGCCGCGGTCGAGCGGATCGCGAGCGGTTGCCGTTTTACCGAAGGCCCGGTGTGGTTTGGCGACGGCCGTTTTCTCCTGTTCAGCGACATCCCCAATAACCGCATCCTGGAATGGGAAGAGGAAACCGGCGCCGTCAGCCTTTACCGCAAGCCCTCGCACTACGCCAACGGCAATACCCGCGACCGGGAGGGTCGCCTCCTGACCTGCGAGATGGACAGCCGGCGCCTCGTGCGCACCGAGTACGACGGCCGGATCACGGTGCTGGCCGAGAGTTTTGACGGCAAGCGGCTGACCGGCCCCAACGATGTCGTCGTCAAGTCTGACGGCGCGATCTGGTTCAGCGACAACGGCGCCGGCATCCGCGGCAATTATCTGGGGCATAGGGCCGAGGGCGAACTGCCCTATCGCGTTTATCGGATCGACCCCCGATCCGGCGCCGTGACGGTCGCGGTCGGCGACATGGAGCGGCCGAACGGGCTGGCGTTCTCACCCGACGAGACGCGGCTCTATGTCGTCGATACCCCGGGCGGCGACCGGACCGTCCATGTCTACGACATCGCCGACGACGGCGCGCGGGCGCAGAATGGCCGGCTCTTCTTCAATGCGATGCCGGGCTATGCCGACGGCATCCGGTGCGACACCGAGGGCAATCTGTGGTGCGGCTTCTCCGGCGGCGAGGGCGAGGACGGGGTCGCCGTTTTCGCCCCGGACGGCACCCTGATCGGCCGCATCCTCTTGCCCGAGCGCTGCGCCAACCTGTGCTTTGGCGGCGCGAAGCGCAACCGCCTGTTCATGGCGGCAAGCCAGTCGATCTATTCCCTTTTTGTCGAGGCTCAGGGCGCGCCGGGCGGCTGAGGCGGCCGACCCGGTGATCAAGAAAACAGCCATCGGAGAGGCGCATGACGTTTGCTGAGGAGACAAACCGGAGGGCGCAATCCGGCAAGTCGGAGCCGGCATTGAAGCTCAACTTTCTGTCGCACGGCACGCTGGAGAGCCGCGATCTCCCGTTCTCGCGGCGCTTTTACGAGGAATTTCTTGGGCTTGAGGTGGTGCAGACCAGCCCGATCTCGCTCCTCATCCGGCTCGGCGGGCCAAACACGATCGCGGTCGTCCATAGCAAGCAGACCCGCGAGATGAACCTCCTCAATCATAACGGACTCGATGTCCGCACCCGAGAGGAGGTCGATGCGGCGCACCGCATCGTCTGCGCCGAGGCCGAACGGTGGCATCTCAAGAAGATTTCAAAGCCGCACTTGCAGCACGGCACCTACAGCTTCTTTTTCTGGGACGGCGACGACAATTGCTGGGAAATCCTGACCAACCCGGAAGGCGGCTACAGCTGGCTGTTCAAGGAGGGCGATCAGCCGGGCAAAGGTCATCTCGACCGCAATTTCAAGCGTCCCGGCGTCGCGGGCTGAGCGCTTCCCGCCGACCGCCCACGTACTTGCGATCCTTGGAATAGGTCGTCTTCGCCGCGAAAACGCCGGGGTATGCCCATATCTGCGTAATAGATACCAAGCATTTGTCGTCATGGCCGGGCTTGGCCCGGCCATCCACGAGTTTGTGTGAGAGACGTGGATGCCCGGACCAAGTCC
>JBOHMF010000607.1:0-2136 GCA_050730055.1 Allostellaceae bacterium | reverse complement strand
ATCCTCGCCTGCGTCGTCGCGGTGGTGATGGTCATTGTCTTTATGGTGCTGTTCTACGGATTGTTCGGGATCTTTGCCGACATCGCGCTGTTCTTCAACCTGTGCCTGATGATCGGAACGTTGACTTTGCTGGGGGCGACGTTGACCTTGCCGGGCATCGCCGGCATCGTCCTGACGCTCGGCATGGCGGTCGATGCCAACGTCCTCATCTACGAGCGCATCCGCGAGGAGGTGCGTGCCGGGCGCACGGTGCTGTCGGCGCTCGACGCCGGGTTCAAACGCGCCTTTGGCACGATCGTGGACAGCCATGTGACAACGCTGGTCGCCGGGGTGCTGATGTACTGGCTTGGCTCGGGGCCGGTGCGCGGCTTTGCCGTGACCCTCAGCGTCGGCGTTCTGACCTCGCTGTTCTCCGCCATCCTGGTGACGCGGCTTCTCATCGTGACGTGGCTGCGCCGCACCAAGCCCCGGGCCATCCCGATATGAGCGATCCCGATATGAGCCGCCGTTCTTGTTTCGCAGTTGATTGATCATGAAACCGCTGATCGTCTTCCATCCGCCGCCGAACATCGATTTCATGCGCTGGCACAAGTTCGCCTTTGTCTTCTCGTTGTGCCTCGCGTTGCTGACAGCCGGACTGTTCTTCACCGAGGGTCTCAATTACGGCATCGACTTTGTCGGCGGCACGGTCATCGAGATGCGCAGCACAAACGGACCGGCCGATCTGGCGGCGATCCGCGGCAAGCTCGACGCGCTCCACCTCGGCCAGCCCGCCTTGCAGCAGTTTGGCCCGCCGACCGATGTGATGATCCGCATCCCGCGCCAGCCCGGCGGTGACGCGGCGCAGATGCAGGCGATCACGCGGGTGCGCGCGGCGCTTGGCCAGCATGTCCAGTATCGCAGCGTCGAGGTGGTCGGTCCCACGGTCGGCAGCGGGCTGGTCCGTGCCGGCATCATCGCCATCGTGCTCGCGCTGCTGGCGATCGCGGTCTATGTCTGGTTCCGCTTCGAGTGGCAGTTTGGCATCGGGGCGATTGTCTCGACCCTGCACGATGTCATCACCACGGTCGGGCTGTTTGCGCTGTTGCGGCTGCAATTCGACCTGACGACGCTGGCGGCGATCCTGACCGTCGCCGGCTATTCGGTCAACGACACCGTGGTCATCTACGACCGGGTGCGCGAGTCGATGCGCAAGTACCGCACGATGCCGTTCCGCGACCTGATCAACCTTTCGCTCAGCGAAACCTTGCCGCGCACCATTCTGACCGTCAGCACGGTGGCGCTCGCGGTTCTGGCGCTCCTCGTCTTTGGCGGGCCGGTGCTGCGCGGGTTCTCGATCGCGATGCTATGGGGAGTGGGGATCGGCACCTACTCATCGCTGTTTATCGCTGCGCCGATCGTTTATTACATCCAGCCGAACCGGGCCTCGATCGCCCGTTCGGCCGAGAGGGCAAAGGGACCGCGGGCGTCGCGGACGCTGTAACGCCCTGGGGTGAGCGCGATGGAATCAACCCCGATCCTGCCGCAGATCGTCCCGGCCGGGCGGCAGATCATCGAGCGCTACGCGAAGGGCGGGTTTCGCATCAGCGGCGTCGTTCATCGCGGCGCCGTCCTGGTCTTTCCCGAGGAGACGCGATCCTGGGCGGTGAGCGACATCGCCGGGGTTTCGGCCGAGAGCCTAGCCGCAGTCGCCGAGCACGGCGGCGTCCAGATCCTGCTGCTGGGACTCGGTTCGCAAGGCGGTCTCGTGCCGGAGGCGTTGCGCGCCGCCCTGCGCGCCCACGGCATCATTGTCGAAGCGATGGGCACCGGCGCGGCCTGCCGCACCTTTAATGTGCTGGTTGCGGAGGACCGCCGTGTCGCGGCGGCTCTGCTGCCGACCGACTGAACGCTGGCACGCTTCTTGCCCATGGGTGCGGCATGGCACCCGATGATGAAAGCACCGCCTTCCACCCTCCCGGCCTCGGCCACAACGGCGGTCCGCCGCTGGATAAAGGCGCCAATGGGGCGGGCGTCAATTGGCGCCTGTTCTGCTGGAAGAAGGCGCACCGGGCGGTCTGGAAGACGCCACCGCGCGAAATCGCGCTCGCCCGCCTCGCACGGGCCGAGGCGCTCGGCATGAGCTATCGTGAATAC
>JBOHMF010000606.1:0-2162 GCA_050730055.1 Allostellaceae bacterium | reverse complement strand
GCCGCCGCCCGAAACGCCGGTGACGACGGAAAACGTGCCGAGCGGGATCTCGGCGGTGATGTCCTTCAGATTGTTGCCGCTCGCCCCGACGACGCGCAGGATCTGAGCGTGATGTCCGGGCCGCCGCATCGCCGGCATCGGGATCTCGCGCCGCCCGGTCAGGTACTGGCCGGTGATGCTGTCGGGATGCGCGAGGATCGCTGCCGGCGGCCCCTCGGCGACGACGTGCCCGCCGTGGATGCCGGCGCCCGGCCCCATATCGACGATCCAGTCGGCGGTGCGGATCGCCTCCTCGTCGTGCTCGACGACAATGACCGTGTTGCCGAGATCGCGCAGCCGCCTCAACGTCGCCAGCAGGCGGTCGTTGTCGCGCTGGTGCAATCCGATCGACGGCTCGTCAAGGACATAGAGCACGCCGGTCAAACCCGAACCGATCTGCGACGCCAATCGGATGCGCTGGCTCTCGCCGCCCGAGAGCGTGCCCGAGGCGCGCGCGAGGGTCAGGTATTCGAGACCGACATTCTGCAAAAAGCCGAGCCGTTCGTTGATCTCCTTCAGGATGCGCTGGGCGATCTCGCGGCTCGCCGGCGAGAGGGTCTCGGCGACGCCGAGAAACCACTCCACCGCCTCGGCGATCGACAGCCGCGCCGCCTCGCTGATGTGTTTTCCGGCGATCTTGACCGCGAGCGCCTCGGGCTTCAGCCGGTCGCCGTTGCACGCCTCGCAGGCGCGGGTGTTCTGGTAGCGCCCCAGTTCCTCGCGCATCCAGGCGCTGTCGGTCTCGCGCCAGCGCCGTTCGAGATTGGGCACAACCCCCTCGAACGGCCGCTCGGTCGTGTAGTTGCGAACGCCGTCGTCATAGGCGATCGCGATTTTTTCGCCGTCCGAGCCGTGCAGGATGGTGTCCCGCATCTTCGCCGGCAGTTCGGCCCAGGGCGTGTGCATGCTCTTTTTGAAATGCCGCGCGATCGCTTCGAGCGTCTGCATGTAATAGGGCGACGAGGAATGGGACCACGGGCCGACCGCGCCCTCGGCAAGGCTTTTCTCGGGGTCGGAGACAACCAGATCGGGGTCGAAATAGAGCTTGGCGCCAAGCCCGTCGCAGGCCGGGCAGGCGCCGTGCGGGTTGTTGAACGAGAAAAGGCGCGGCTCGATCTCGGGGATGGTAAAACCCGAGACCGGGCAGGCGAATTTCGCCGAGAAGATCGTCTCCTCACCCGAATCGGCGTTTTCGGCGATGGCGATGCCGTCGGCCAATCCCAGCGCGGTCTCAAACGAATCGGCGAGCCGGCTGGCGAGATCATCGGCGACGACGACGCGATCGACAACGACCGCGATGTCGTGCTTCAGGTTTTTGGCGAGCGGGCGCACCGCGTCAAGATCGCGCATCTTGCCATCGATCTTGACCCGTTGAAACCCGCGCTTTTGCAGATCGGCGAGTTCCTTTCTGTATTCGCCCTTGCGCCCGCGCACGATCGGAGCGAGCAGATAGAGCCGGGTTCCCTCGGGCATCGCCAGCACGCGATCGACCATCTGCGAGACGGTCTGGCTGACGATCGGCAGCCCGGTCGCCGGCGAATAGGGCACCCCGACCCGCGCCCACAACAGGCGCATGTAATCATAGATTTCCGTGACCGTGCCGACGGTCGAGCGCGGGTTGCGTGAAGTTGTCTTCTGCTCGATCGAGATCGCCGGCGACAGCCCCTCGATCGACTCGACCTCGGGCTTTTGCATCAGTTCGAGAAACTGCCGGGCGTAGGCGCTGAGGCTCTCGACATAGCGGCGCTGGCCTTCAGCGTAGATCGTGTCAAAGGCCAATGACGACTTGCCCGAGCCGGACAGCCCGGTGATCACAACGAGGCTGTCGCGCGGCAGAGCGACATCGATGTTTTTCAGATTGTGCTCGCGCGCGCCGCGGATGCGGATTTCTGGCATCGGTTGAGGGGGCCTTTCCGGTCTCGGCCGAGCTTAGCGCGGGCCGGATGGAGGCGCCACCGGCCTCGCGGCATCGGCGGGCCGCAAGAATCAAGAATAAAGTGGGAACATAGGTCAAAACTGATAAGATGGCCGCGCTCGATATCGAAGAGACCGCGGTGATCTCATGGCTGGCAGCGTCAACAAGGCAATCCTGATCGGCAATCTCGGCCGCGACCCGGAAATCC
>JBOHMF010000605.1:0-2175 GCA_050730055.1 Allostellaceae bacterium | reverse complement strand
AATGAGCGAATTCATGGGTCTCGTCCACGGCGTCTATGACGCCAGGGCGGCGGGCTTTGTGCCGGGCGGGGCGTCGCTGCACAATTGCATGGCCGCTCACGGCCCGGATCGCGAGACCCATGCGCGCGCCAGCACCGAGGCGCTGGCACCGCGCAGGATCGCGGACACGCTCGCCTTCATGTTCGAGACGCGCTGCGTCATCCGCCCGACCCGCTTCGCTCTTGAAACCCCGGCCTTGCAGCAGGATTACGATGCCTGCTGGGCCGGTTTTGACAAGCGGTTCACGCGCTGATCGGGGCGCAGCGCACGCCGGACCGCGCCGTCCTGCCAATTCCTACAGGTAACGAACACCCAGCGTGGTGCCCTTCCGCCATACGACCTCGCAATCGCGCGCCGGACCGATCTGCGGCTTGAGCACAAATTCGTTGGGGCAGAGGATGACGTCGGCCGGCATCACCAGCGCTCCGGTATCGGAGGTGTTGAGGATCTGGCACCCCATCGTGCAATGGCCGCCCCGAAAGACGATCAACGCGCTTTTGAGCACGCGCCGGCGCGCCCGCTCGCGCCGCTCGGAAGGGCCCTTTGGGGCGTTTGCCGCACCGGCCGCAGCCGCGCCTCTCGGCGCGCTGGCGCGGATCACGGGCCGGATCGACCACAAAGGTTCCATTTATCGAAACTCGTTTCTCAAAGCATGGTTAAAAATCCGTTAGAGAATCATCTTAACGGATACTGGAGATATATTCCAGACACTTGTTCATCGCAGTACGGAGACGACCGGGTCTTTCGCCAATCCTGAAGGGCGGAGCACCGTACCGGCGCCCTCGGCCATCCCCGACCGCTCCATTCCCGCCGTCGGGAAAACCGTGTATGTCGATCGCTCGTGATGCTGGGTGTCCGGCGGGAGCTTGGGGCGGCGCATGATCCATCCGGTGATCCTCTCCGGCGGTTCGGGGACGCGGCTGTGGCCGATGTCGCGCACCCTCTACCCGAAGCAGTTGCTGCGGCTCCTCGGCCGGGAAAGCCTGTTGCAGCAGACGGTGCGGCGGACGGCGCTGGCGGACACCTTTGGCGCTCCGGTCCTGGTCGCCAATGAGGAGCACCGCTTTATCATCGCCGAGCAGTTGCGCGAGATCGCAAGCGCGCCGCGCGCACTGCTGCTCGAACCGGCCGGGCGCAACACCGCCCCCGCAGCCTGCATCGCGGCCTTGGCGCTTGTCGAAAGCGAGCCGGAAGCGCTGATGCTGGTGATGGCCTCCGATCACGCGATCGCGGATGCCGCAGCCTTTCACGGCGCGGTGATGCAGGCGGCGGCGGCGGCGCGCGCCGGCGCGCTGGTGTGTCTGGGCGTCACGCCCGAATACGCCGAGACCGGCTACGGCTATATCCAGCGCGGCGCGGCGCTCGCGACCGCGGGGGCCTACGCCGTCGCCCGGTTTATCGAAAAGCCCGACGCCGCCCATGCGCGGCAATTCGTCGCCGCCGGCGAGTACTTCTGGAACAGCAGTATCTTTCTGTTCCCGGCGCGGCTCTATCTCGACGAAGTGCAGCGGCTGCGCCCGGAAATCGTGACGCAGTGCCGGCGGGCCTACGCCGAGGCGCGGCGCGAGAGCGATTTCATCCGCCTCGACAAGACTGCATTCACTGCCTGTCCCGCCGATTCAATCGACTATGCGGTGATGGAGAAGACCGCGCATGCCGCCGTCGTCCCGGTGGCGATGGGGTGGAGCGATGTCGGCTCGTGGGACTCGCTGTGGAACCTTTCCGGCAAGGATGCGAGCGGCAATGTGCTCGCCGGCAATGTCGTCGCCGAGGCGGCCAGCAACTGCTACCTGCGTTCGGAAGCGGGTCTCGTCGCCGCGATCGGGGTCGCGGATCTGGTCGTCGTCGCGACCGGCGACGCGGTCATGGTGGCCCCGCGCGGACGCACTCAGGAGGTCAGGCAACTGGTCGCGCGGCTCGTCCGCGAAAATCACGCCGAGGCCGAGGCGCTGCCTACCGTCTACCGGCCGTGGGGCACCTACAAATCGCTGCATATCGGCGAGCGCGTCCAGGTCAAGCACATCATGGTCAAACCCGGCGGCAAATTGTCGTTGCAGATGCACCATCACCGCGCCGAGCACTGGATCGTCGTGCACGGCACCGCAAGGATCGTGCGCGGCGACGAGGAGATGATCC
>JBOHMF010000604.1:0-2177 GCA_050730055.1 Allostellaceae bacterium | reverse complement strand
TCGCCATGCAGGGCCTGCTGTTGCACGGCCTGATCACTGCGGCGGATGTTCAGGATCGTGACGGCGGTATCCGGGTGGTGTCGACCCTGTTTGGGATGTTCCCGTGTCTCCGGAAACTCTTTGCCGACAGCGCCTATGACGGGCCGGTCTTGCACACCGCCTTGGCCCAGATCCTGCCCCCTCTGGGGACCAAAATCGTCAAGCGCTCCGATCGCATCAGAGGCTTTGTCGTTCTGCCCGGACGCTGGATCGTCGAACGCACGATCGGCTGGCTCAACCGCTGCCGCAGGCTCGCCAAGGATCGGGAGAACCGCAATCCCAATGCCCTCGCCTTTCTCAAATGGGCTTCCATCCGCCTCATGCTACAAAAGCTCTGCAACCCTTGATAAAGTCTCCGGACGGAAACTCAAGCACATGCAATACCTTAGAAGATCGTGCTGTGGAGGGATGGACCCCGGCTTTCGCCGGGGTGACGAGAAAAGGAGCGGATGAGGGAATTCTTGCCCAGCCTCTGTTCCGCCTACCACAGCATCTCGGAGAGTTGCGCCATCGACGGCGTCAGATCGTCGGGAAGCGGCAGCATCTCGCGGTTCCAGGCTTCCCACAACCCGCGCAACTCATCGATGAGCGCCGGCTGTTTGGCCGCCAGATTGCCGCGCTCGCGCGGGTCCCAGGCAAGATCAAAGAGAAACTCGCGCTCCGCCACCTTGAGATATTTCCAGTCGCCGCGGCGCACCGCCCGCTGGCTGCGGTTGCCCATGCGCCAGTAGAGGGTGCGCTCGCCCGCCGCCGCCTCTCCGAGGAGGACCGGCAGCAGATCGCGGCCGTCGAACGGGTAGTCCGCCGCCGGCGCGACCCTGGCCGCGGCGAGGCAGGTCGCACTCAGGTCCATCGTGATGCACACCTGATCGGTGACCCGGCCGGGCGGGATATGGCCCGGCCACCAGCAGATCTGCGGGATTCTGAGACCGCCCTCCAACAGATCGAATTTGCGCCCGACAAAGGGCCAGATCTTGGAAAAACGCTCGCCGCCGTTGTCGCTGGTAAAGAGGATGAAGGTCTCGCGTCCGCCCGAAGTGCGCCGCACCGCCTCGACAACCCGGCCGATCCCGGCATCGAGGATCTGCATCATCTCGCCGTAGATGCGGGTCGAGCCGCCCTCCATGATCTCGGCGCGATCAGCTTCGCGCAGGCGGGCCGCCGCCTCGACCGAGGGCGCCGACCACGGCCAGTGCGGCGCCGTGTAGTGGAGGCTGAGAAAGTAGGGCTGCGGCGAACCGGCCACCGCCGTGACAAAAGCCGTCGCCCGATCGCTCAACATGTCGGTGACGTAGCCCTGCCGCTCGATCGGGGTCTCGCCCTCGTAGAGGTCAAGTTCGCCGCCGTCGCCGCGATGCGTGTAATAGCCGGTATACCCGCCCATGATCCCAAAGAACTCGTCATAGCCGCTTTTCAACGGGCCGTAATCCGGCAGATAGCCGAGATGCCACTTGCCAAAGAGCGCGGTGCGGTAGCCGGCGCTGCGCAAGAGCCCGGGCAGGGTCGGATGGTCCGGCGGAATGCCCATCCCGGGCCGCTCGCGGTCGCTCGCCCGCAGCGGTTCGACGAGACCGATCGGCAGGCGGTACTGGTAGCGCCCGGTCATCAGCCCGACCCGCGTGTTGGTGCATAAAGGCGCGTTGGCGTAGGCCTGGGTAAACCGCACCCCCTCGGCGGCGAGCCGATCGAGCGCCGGCGTCCTGTAATCGGTCTGCCCGGTGCAACCGAGATCGGCATAGCCGCAATCATCGACGACGATAAAGAGGATGTTCGGCGGGGTTGCTGGCATTGCGGGCTTCTTTCAATCATGGGCTCGCCGGCGTGATTGTCGGTCGCGCGCGGCGCCGCGGTCAATGCCGTCAACGACGCGCCGGCTCCCGTTCTTGGGGAATGCGACGCCTTGCGCTTTGCCGCAATTTGCCGAAAATCCGGGCATACGCGCCGGCGGCCCGAGATTTCCCGGTGCGGACGGAGTGCGACAAGCATGCCCGGATTTCCCACAAAGGTCGAAGTGACCGACCCGCGCCTGCTCGGTCAGCGGGTTTGGGAGAACCTCCTGCCGAGCGACAAGGCCTTGCTCACCGAGCGCGAGTTCATCTCCCAGGAATGGGTTCCGCTCGACCGGCGGCGGTTTCGCA
>JBOHMF010000603.1:0-2185 GCA_050730055.1 Allostellaceae bacterium | reverse complement strand
TCACCGGTCACCGCCTAGAAGAGTTCGACTTTGAGTCTTCGACAAAAAAACAGGTAAAAGGCAACATCTATCTGGCAAAGGTGACGCGGGTTGAACCCTCGCTGCAAGCCGCCTTTGTCGAGTATGGCGGGAACCGGCACGGCTTTCTGGCTTTCAGCGAGATCCATCCGGACTACTACCGGATCCCGGTCAGCGATCGGGATCTGAGCGAACCTCTCGCCGAGGGTGCCGAGCCGTACGAAACCGTTGCCGAGGAGGGGGAAGAAAACGGGGTGCCGCTCGCGGCGGTCTTGCCCGAGCCGGTCCGGATCCCGGAGCCGGTCGCCGCCGAGGAGGGCGGCGTCGAGACCGAGCCCGCCGTCGCGGAGGATGCTGCGCCGGACGAGGATACGGCGGATGAAGATGAGGGAACGCCTCTGCCGGAGCTGGCACCCGAGGCGCCCATGAGGATTTCGCCCTGGGATGAGGCCGAGATCCACGGCGATCCGTGGGACAGTGCAACCGGATGGGAGATGCCAGCGGCGGACGCTGCCGCCGAGGTGCCGGGCGAGGAGTCGACGGCGGCGATGGCGCTGCGCGCGGACCCCGACGCCGCCCTGGCCTTTGCCGAGAGTCCGCTGGCGCCCGCCGATCCTGCCGACAGCGAGCGCGCGGTGGAGAGCGAGACCGTCGAGACGATCGGCGGCGACGAACTCGACGATGCCGAAACCCACCGCTCGCGGCCGCTGCGTTCCTACAAGATCCAGGAGGTGATCAAGCGCCGCCAGATCATGCTGGTCCAGGTCAGCAAGGAGGAACGCGGCAACAAGGGGGCCGCGCTGACGACCTATCTCTCTCTCGCGGGGCGCTATTGCGTGCTGATGCCGAATACCGGCCGCGGTGGCGGCGTCTCGCGCAAGATCACCAGCATGACCGATCGCCGACGGCTCAAGGAGATCCTGGAAGACCTCGACATCCCGGAAGGGATGGGGGTCATCGTGCGCACTGCCGGCGCCGAACGCTCAAAAGCCGAGATCAAGCGTGATTACGAATACCTGCTGCGTCTGTGGAACGAGATCCGCGAGATGACACTGCATTCGACGGCTCCGACGCTGATCTATGAAGAGGGTAATCTGATCAAGCGGTCGATCCGCGATCTTTACACACGCGACCTCGACGAGGTGCTGGTCGAGGGGGAAGAGGGCTACCGCACCGCCAAGGACTTTATGAAGATGCTGATGCCGAGCCACGCCCGGCGCGTGCAGCCCTATCGCGACCCGCAGATCGGGCTGTTTCACCGCTTTCAGGTGGAAAGCCAGATCGACGCGATCCACTCGCCGATCGTGCAGTTGCGCTCGGGCGGTTATCTGGTTCTCAACCAGACCGAGGCGCTGGTCGCGATCGATGTCAATTCCGGCCGCGCGACACGCGAGCGCAACATCGAGGAGACCGCGCTGCGCACCAATCTCGAAGCCGCGGAAGAGATCGCCCGCCAACTCCGCCTGCGCGATCTCGCCGGCCTCATCGTCATCGACTTTATCGACATGGAGGAGCACCGCAACCAGTCGGCGGTCGAGCGGCGCCTCAAGGAGGCGCTCAAAAACGACAGGGCGCGCATCCAGGTCGGGCGGATCAGCCCGTTTGGCCTGTTGGAAATGTCGCGCCAGCGGTTGCGCCCGTCGCTGGCCGAGGCTTCGACCCAGCCCTGTCCACATTGTGGCGGGACCGGCTTTATCCGCTCGACCGAATCGACCGCGCTCCATGTTCTGCGCTCGATCGAGGAAGAGGGTATCCGCCGCCGCTCGGCCGAGGTCTGCGTCTATGTGCCGACCCTGGTGGCGCTCTACATCCTCAACCAGAAGCGCGATTCGCTGACCCGGCTGGAGGCGCGCTATGGTCTGCACGTGCTGGTGGCGCGCGACGACGCGCTGATCCCGCCGGCGTTCCGCCTCGAACGCCTGCGGCCCTACGGCGCCGACGAGACGGCGGCGAGCGTGCCGGCCCCGTTGACCCAGGCGCCGTTGACCCAGGCGCCGTTGGCCCAGGCGCCGTTGACCCAGGCGCCGTTGACCCAGGCGCCGTTGCCCGATGACGATGAGGAGGACGAGGAGATCGTCGAGGCCGAGGCGCCCGAAGCGGCGGCGGGCGAGGATGAAAGCCCCGCCGCCGGGGATGAGGAGCACGCGCGCGGCCGGCGACCGCGGCG
>JBOHMF010000602.1:0-2186 GCA_050730055.1 Allostellaceae bacterium | reverse complement strand
GTCGCCGCCCGCACGGCCGGGGTTGTCCGCAGTGCCGGCCAGTCGCGCGGGTCGAACCCGCTCGCGGCCGCGATGTCCTGCGGGATCAGCGGGCGCCCGGCGCGCGCCTGGAATGGCATCGCCCGCAGGAGACCGGCGAGCGCATAGCCGGTCCCGACCTCACGTCCCGCCTCGGATGCCGCTGCGTTATCGACGCCGAGCACGGCGAGGGTGAGCGCGACGAGCGGCGCCGAACTCTTCTCCGCATAGGCCTCGAGCGCGGCAAGACTTGGCGGCGGCCTGTCATCGAGATCGGCTTCGCGCGCCTCGATCAGGGTCTCGAAATGCGCGCGATCGAGGCTAAAGGCGCGGATCGCCGCGGCCAGCGGTCCGATGACCTCGTGCCGGCGCGCGGGAGCGCCGGCGAAAATCTCGGCGATCGCCTCGCGCCACCACTGCAGCCGGATCTGCCCGAGGGCCGCGATACTGACCCGTTCGCGCACCCTTGCAATCTCGCAGTTGAAGGCGTAAAGCGCGAACAGTGCCTCGCGCCGTTCAGCCGGTGCGAACAGCGCGGTCCGGAACCGGTCCGGATCGTGCCGGCGGACCAGAGCGGCGAGCGGTGAGAGATCGCGCGCGGCAGGGGAACGCCGCCCGCGGGGGGATGTTACCGGACGAATCGCTTCACCTGACAAGGGATGGTCGCCATGGCTTTTGAACTGCCGCCCCTGCCTTTTCCAAAGAACGCGCTCGAACCGCATATGTCGGAGCGCACGCTCGATTTTCACCACGGCCGGCACCATCAGGCCTATGTCACCAACCTCAACAACATGGTCAAGGGTTCGCCCCTGGAGAACCAGTCGCTCGAAGAGATCATCCGCGCCACCTACCGGGACACCTCAAAGACCGGCATCTTCAACAACGCCGCCCAGGTGTGGAACCACACCTTTTTCTGGCACTCGCTAAAGCCGCCCTCCGGCGGCGCGCCCTCCGGCGATGTCGCGGCGGCGATCAACCGCGATTGCGGCGGTCTCGACAAGTTCAAGGAACTGTTCAAGACTGCGGCGGCCGGACAGTTTGGCAGCGGCTGGGCCTGGCTTGTCGCCCAGGGCGGCCAGCTCAAGATCGTCCCGACCGCAAACGCGGTCAACCCGCTCGCCGAAGGGCAGACCGCGCTCCTCACCTGCGATGTGTGGGAGCATGCCTATTATCTCGACTATCAGAACCGGCGGCCGGACTTTATCCAGACTTTTCTCGATCATCTGGTGAACTGGGATTTTGTTGCCCAGAACCTGGCCAAGGCGCGCTGAAGCGGCGCGCTGGCTGCCACCGAAAAGCCCCGCTCCGGCGGGGCTTTTTCATTTGCCGATGTCCCATCTGCCAGGACTTCGGCGGAGATGTCATGTCGTGATGTCGCGATTCTTTACATGGCAGATCCGCGCTTTTTTGTCGCAGATGCTTCCGATTTTTAAGGAAATCTGCGCTGCGCTGACGGCGGATGGCGAATGCCAGGCGCAGCGTCCGGCCTTGGCCGGGGAGGGTGTCGCCGGGCTTTACAATCGCGGAATCAGGAGAATCAACGGGTTGGAGTTTGCCTTGTCAGATTTTTTTACACCTGTTAGCCCGTCTGACCGGGCTATCCTATTAAGCGATTAGAAAATATGACTTTTTTTATTGGCACGGAACTTGCCCATCCCTCTGTGCCGCGCTGGTGCGGCGAAGGAGGAACAAAAATGAGGCCAATCGGAATTGCGGCCAACGTGTCGCTTGCGGCTGTCGCCGCGCTGTGGCTGGGAACGGCAGTGGCCCGCGCCGACACCGTGCTGTGGATCGACGATACCGGCAACAATATCGGCACCGTCGATCTGACGACCAACACGACCACCGTCATCGGCAACGCCAACAACGGCGACACGCTGACCGACATCGGCTTTACCGCCGACAAAACCTTGTACGGCACGAGCTTCACCAATCTCTACTCGATCAATCAGAGCACCGGCGCAGCGACGCTCGTCCACTCGCTGGGCGTCGGCGGCAACGGCATGAACGCGCTGGTCGGCGTCGGCGGCAATCTGCTGGCGGCATCGACCACCACCACCTCGCTCTACTCGCTGACCCCCTCGCCCTACGGCGCCGTCACGTTTACCGGCTCGACCGGGGCGGCCTCGGCCGGCGATCTCGCCTTTGCCGGCGGCACGCTGTACGAG
>JBOHMF010000601.1:0-2193 GCA_050730055.1 Allostellaceae bacterium | reverse complement strand
CCGGCGCCGCCGGGATATCGGCGGCAGCGAGCGCCTCGCAGATCTCCGCGACCGTATGTTCGGCGCACCACGCCGCCACCGCCTTGCGGCGCGGGTCGTCGGGGCCGCTGCGGCTGGTGAACCGCCCCGTACCGGCGTCTGCCGCCTCATCGCCGGTGGCGATGCGCAAAAGGCGCGCCGCCATCTCCCGCCCCGCGGCCGAAATCACGACATGACCGTCCTTGGCCGGGTAGGGCGGACGGCCGCCTTCGCCGCCCTCTTCGCCGGTCGCCAGATAATAGGAAGCCGGGATCTCGACCATCGTATAGGCCGAATCGAGAAGGCACACGTCGATCTCCTGGCCTTCGCCGGTCTTGTCGCGGTGCCGCAGCGCCGCCAGCATCCCGATCGTCGCGTGCAGGGCAGTATAGCGATCGACGATCGAGGAGGCGGCACCGAGAGGCGTTCCGACCGGCTTGCCGGTGAGGCTCATCAGCCCGCTCATCGCCTGACCCAAGGGATCAAAGGCCGGGCGGTCGCGATAGGGGCCGTACTGGCCAAACCCCGACACCGAGCAGAGGATGATGTCCGACTTCAATTCGGCGAGCCGGGCGTAGCCAAAGCCCATCCGGTCCATCACGCCGGGGCGGAAATTCTGCAACACGATGTCGGCGGTTTTGACGAGGGCGGCGAATATGTCCTTGCCGCGTTCCTGGCGCAGATCGAGGCAGAGACTTTTCTTGCCGCGGTTGTAGACCGCAAAATAGACGCTCTGCCCGCGTACCAGCGGCGGCGATTGCCGGGTTTCCTCGCCGCCCGGTTTCTCGATCTTGATGACCTCGGCGCCAAGATCGCCGAGGATCATGCCGCCGCGCGGCCCGGCCTGGTAGCGCGCCAGTTCGAGCACCCGCACCCCGTCAAGACTGCCGCTCATTCCGCCCTCCCGGCGATCGCCGCAACAGGCTAGCATGGGCGCTCGGGCAGGTCTCGGGCAACAGGAGGACGGTCATGGCCTATCAATTCATCCTCGCGGAGCGGATCGGCGCGCTCGCCGTTATCACCCTCAACCGGCCGGACAAGCTCAACGCTCTGAGTTTTGATCTGACGCGCGAACTCGACGAGGCTTTGACCGGGTACGAGAGCGACGAGGGGGTCAAGGCCGTCGTGCTGACCGGCGCGGGGCCGCGCGCCTTTTCGGCCGGCGCCGACATCCACGAGATGGCCGATCTGACGAGCGAGGAGTTGGCGGCGCGCTCCAAGTTCCGCAATCACGCGACCTGGCACATCGCGACCTGCCGGAAGCCGCTGATCGGGGCGTTGAACGGTCTCGCCTATGGCGGGGCGGCGCTCCTCTCATCGACGCTCGATCTGCGCATCGGCTGCGAGAGGAGCGAGTTCCGGTTTCTCGCCGCGAGCTATGGCCGGGTCAATTCGACCTGGAGCCTGCCGCCGCTTGTCGGTCTGCCAAAGGCCAAGGAATTGCTCTACACCGGCCGCGCCGTTGGCGCCGAGGAGGCGCTGGCGATCGGTCTTCTCAACCAGGTCGTGCCGGCGGCGCAACTGATGGCGGCGGCGATCGCGATGGGCGAAATGATCGCCAAAAACGACGCGCGCATGGTGCAGGGCATCAAACGTCTGCTGCACGAGGACATCGGCACGGATTGGCGCGGGCGCTACGAGCGCGAGGAGGCGGCGCGCGCCACCTGGCTGTCTGCCGGCCACCCGCGCGAGGGCTTTCGCGATTTTCTCAGCCGCAAGCGCGGCGACGGCTGAAACCTGGCGGGAGCGGGGCGTGACAGCAATCTTGCGAAGCCTCGCGTCGCGCACCTAGAGTGCGGCGGCCCGCAGCTTGGTGAGACCATGCGTCTGTCCGAATATTTTTTGCCGCTGATCCGCGAGAACCCGAGCGAGGCGCAGATCGTTTCGCACCGGCTGATGCTGCGCGCCGGCATGATCCGGCAATCCTCGGCCGGGATCTATTCCTGGCTGCCCCTGGGGCTGCGCGTTCTCAAAAAGGTCGAAGAGATCGTGCGCGAGGAGCAGGACCGGACCGGCGCGCAGGAGATCCTGATGCCGACGATCCAGCCGGCGGAACTCTGGCGCGAGAGCGGGCGCTACGAGGATTACGGCAAGGAGATGCTGCGCATCCGCGACCGTCACGAGCGCGAGATGCTGTATGGACCCACCAACGAGGAGCAGATCACCGAGATCGTG
>JBOHMF010000600.1:0-2214 GCA_050730055.1 Allostellaceae bacterium | reverse complement strand
TCCCGGCGGGTCTCGCCGAGGCCGCCCGCGCGCACGGCGTCGCGCTCGTGCGCGTCGAGGACGGGTTTGTCCGAGGCGTCGGTCTCGGCTCCGATTTTCTGCCGGCGGCCTCGCTCGTGCTCGACCGCCGCAGCATGTATTTTGATCCCACCGTCGAGAGCGATCTCGCCGTCCTGCTGCGGGATAGCGAATTTGACGCGCGGCTTCTCGACCGCGCCCGCCGTCTCGCCGCGCTTCTGGTCGCGCGCGGCGTCACCAAGTACAACCTGCCGGCCGGCACCCTCGCCTTCGCCGCGCCGCCGGGCCGGCGGCGCCGGTTTGTTCCCGGGCAGGTCGAGGACGATCTGTCGGTGCGCCTGGGCGGCGGCGGCGTCCACGGCAATCTCGACCTGCTGCGCCGGGTGCGCGCCGACAACCCCGACGCCTTCATCCTCTACAAGCCGCATCCCGATGTCGAGGCGGGCCACCGCACCGGGGCGGTGCCCGACGCGCTGGCGCGCCAGTTCGCCGACATCGTGATCCGCAGGGTTTCGACCGCCGCGCTGCTCGACGCCATCGACGAGGTGCACACGCTGACCTCGCTCGCCGGATTTGAGGCGCTCCTGCGCCGGCGCACGGTCGCAGTCTACGGCCGGCCGTTTTACGCCGGCTGGGGGCTGACCCGCGATCTGGCCGCGCCGCCGCGCGGCCGGCGTCTTTCGCTTGAAGAGCTGGTCGCCGGCGTCTTGATCCTCTACCCGCGCTATCTCGACCCGGCGACCCGGCTGCCCTGCGGCCCGGAACTCGTCGTTGAGCGGCTCGACACTCCCGAATTGTGGCGCGGCGGCGCGTTTGTCGCTCTGCGCCGTCTCGAAGGTGCCCTGCGCCGGCGCTGGCGCGTCCCGGCGCCCCGCGTCCCGGCTTCCTGAGAGCACGAGAGCGATGCACGCACCCTTTCGTATCGTCGCCGTCACCGGCGCGTCGAGTGGACTTGGCGCCGCGCTGGCGCGGGCCTACGCAACACCGGGAGCAAGGCTCGCTCTCTTTGGCCGCGATCGCGCCCGGCTGGAGGCGACAGCGCGGGCGTGCGAGGCGAAGGGCGCCCGCGTCGAGGCTGCTGCCGTCGATGTCGCGGACGCGCCGGCGATGGCGGAGCGGCTCTGCGCCTTTGATCGCGACAATCCGGTCGAGCTCCTGATCGCCAATGCCGGCACCTCGGCCGGGCCGCCGCCCGGCAGTCCCTCGGAAGGGGTCGAAACCGCCGCGCGGCAGGTCGCCGTCAACCTGCTCGGCACGATCCACACGGTTGAGCCGCTGTTGCCGGCCCTGGCGGCGCGCCGGCGCGGCCGGATCGCGGTCATCGCCTCGATCGCGGCCTATCGCGGTCTCCCGTACAGCCCGGGCTATTGCGCGAGCAAGGCCGGGTTGCGCGCCTACGCCGAAGCGTTGCGGCCGCGGCTCGAACCGCTCGGCGTCGGCGTCACCGTCGTCTGCCCGGGATTTTTTGCCTCCCCGATGACCGACCGCTTTGACGGCCCGACCCCGTTTCTGTTCTCCGGCGAGGGCGCCGCGCGCGTCGTCAAGCGCGGGATCGACCGCGGCCGGCGCCGGGTGGCATTTCCCTGGCCGCTGGTGCGCGGTCTGCAATTCTGCGACCTCGCGCCGGCGATTATCGGCGACATGATCCTGCGCCGCTTTCGTTTTCATATCCACTCGGCCTGAGCGATGAGGGGGGAAATCCTGCACATCGGCGCCGGCGTCGCGCTCGCCCTCATGGCCTGGCTGGTGCCGCGATGGGTCGCCCGGGCGCGCCGGGGCGGTATGCCGGCACTGCTGCTCGACGCCTTTCCGGCGGCGCTCGGCTGGGCGCTGGTGTTCGCCGCCACCGCCCGGCCGATCTTTGCCGGGGTGGTCGTGCTCGCGCTCGGCGGCGGACTGGCGTTGGCCGACCAGGTCAAGCGCGACACGTTGCGCGAGCCGGTCGTGTTTTCCGACATGGCCGAGTTGCCCTTTGTCTTCACCCACCCGCACCTCTATCTGCCGTTTGCCGGGACCGGGACGGTGCTTGCCGGCGCGGCGCTGGCGCTCGCCGCCGCCCTCGCACTGCTGCTGCTGGAACCCCCGCTGTGGGGTTTTACCGTGCTGCCGATTGCCGTTCTTGGCGGGCTGACGGCGGTTGCGGGGTGGGCGCTGTCGCGCGAGCCGGTGCTCGGCCGCGCCGCCGCGGCGCTGCGG
>JBOHMF010000599.1:0-2229 GCA_050730055.1 Allostellaceae bacterium | reverse complement strand
ACCCTAGGAACGTAGAATGCTGCAAACCATATGTTCTAGGTTGCTAGGACTCGCGTATGTGAGCATCCTAGGCTTCTGCGATTCACAATTCCTAGGACCATAGCATGGGCTCGATCATCTCTCTCGTCTCCCAGAAGGGTGGCGTCGGCAAGTCAGGCATCGCCCGTCTGCTCGCCGTTGAGTTCGCGCGCGCCGGCTGGTCGGTGAAGATCGCCGATCTCGACACCATGCAGGGCAGCGCGACCAGGTGGAAACTGCGGCGCGACGCCGCGCAGCTGCAGCCTGAAATCCCGGTCGAGAAATTCGCGACTGTCGAGCGCGCCCTGCGCGAGGCGGAAAAATACGATCTGCTCATCATCGACGGGCCCGCTCACGCCGAAAAAGGCGGCCTCAGCATGGCGCGCAAGTCGCAGCTCATCCTCATGCCGAGCTGCTACGGGCTTGATGATCTCGAGGCGCAAGTCGAGGCTGCTTATGAGTTGGAAGCGCACAGCATCGACCGCGGCCGCATCTGGTTCATCTTTGCGCGCACGACCGGCTCGCCGAACGAAGAGCAGGCGGCGCGCGAGTATCTGCAGCGTGCCGATATCAATGTGCTGGAACCATTGTTCGCCGAGCAGCCCTGCATCCGGCAAGCGCACAATGCCGGCAAAGCGGCCTCAGAAGTGAGCTTTCCTGTTGTGCGTGACCGCGCGATCTCGCTGTCTCTCGCCGTCGCCACCAAGGTGGACGCGGTCGCCTCCGAAAAACCGGAGACTGAAAAGATCGAGGCTGCCTGATGCAAAATCCTCTCAAGATCGCGCCGCCGCCGCAACGGCCGGCCGTCGTCCAAGTCGAGCCGAAACCAGGGGCCGCGCTGCCACCTGCGGGCGATTCCGAAGCGGAACCGAAGTGGGCGCCGACACCGCGCAAGAACGCTCCCTCCGCGGCCGCAAAATTCCGCCAGGTCAAAGAGAATGAGCGCGTCCAGTTCAACAAGCGGGTGACGCGTCGGGTGGCGGACGGGTTTGAGATGCTCGCCATCCGCACGCGCAAGAAGGTGCCCGAACTGCTGGCCGAGGCCCTGGAATTGCTGGAGCAACGTCACGGCAGGGTCGGCTAGGGTCCTACGTTCCTAGGATTCTAACGCGTCTGAGCGTCAGCGCCGTGGGTGTTCGGTGGCGCGTGATCTTGGCTGCCGCTTACCTCGTTCCTCGGCCTGCAGGGTGGGTCACGGCCGGAAGCCCCCTTGCGGCGCCGCGCACCGGCGGCCTCTACGTGGCCAAGCACCGTGGCGGCAAGCCCCTTGCTTTTTATGCTATATTTAGCATATTATGCCGATGACAGAGGTGTCGAAGATCAAGTCGGTCTCGTGGGTTGGCAGCTCGAAAGACGACCTGTCCGCGCTCCATAAGGATGTGAAGGACGCGGTCGGCCAAGCCCTTTTTGAAGCTCAGAAAGGCGGGCGGCATGCGAGCGCAAAGCCATTGAGCGGCTACGGCGATGCCGGGGTATTGGAAGTGGTCGTAGACCACCGCGGCGATACCTATCGCGCTATTTACACGGTGAGATGGCCGGAACGCCTCTACGTACTGCACGTCTTCAAGAAGAAATCGAAGGCAGGACGCAAGACGCCGAGGGCTGAAACGAATGTGATCGATGCAAGACTCAAGCGGGTGAGGGAGCACGAGGAAGCCGCGAAGCAGCAGAAAGGATGAAGCTATGGTTGACGACATCAAAATCGAGGAAGGCAGCGGCAACGTCTTTGCCGATCTCGGACTGCCTAATCCCGAGGACCGGCTTGCCAAGGCCGATCTCGTGCTGCGGATCGCCGAAGGCATCCGCGGGCGCAAGCTGACGCAGGCGAAAGCAGCGAAACTGTTCGGCATCGATCAGCCGAAGATTTCGCGGCTACTGCGCGGCCAACTCGCCGGCTTCTCGACCGACAAGCTGATCCACTTCCTGACATTGCTTGGGCAGGACGTGGTGATCGTTGTCCGGCCCACGGAGCTGCACCCGCGCCGGCCGGGCCATGTGACCGTTGTCGCCGAGGCCACTCAGTAAGGGCGCCCAGCACCTGAGGCTGGGCCACAATGACAATCAAAGCGGGCATCACCCTCGCCCATGTTCCGCAGGTCTTTGCCGGCCTGCCGGGCAGCGTCGAGGGGAGGGGGATCCAGCCGCGGATCGGGCGCAAGGCGAGCCGAAGCGGCAGTGCTGAGCGGCCGCGGTCGACGGGACGCTCGGAGG
>JBOHMF010000598.1:0-2241 GCA_050730055.1 Allostellaceae bacterium | reverse complement strand
GACATACACATCGACGGCGCGCGCCGTCGGGTCGCCCAGCAGGTTGCTTTTGAGGATGCGGCTCTCGATCGTGAGGCGGCTGACCGAACCCATCGGCCCGAAGAACTTGCGCATGAGCCCCATCCCTGATTGCGCCCGATATCGCCGGCGCGTGCTGCCAAAGCGATCCGCCAAGCCCGCAACCGTTTCCGGCTCCCTACTGCGCGGATCGGTTCTGGCGGCAACCAGCGGACCCCTTTTGCCATGCCCGCCGTGCCGCCCGTTCCGGGCACCGAGGATAGCGTCCCGGCATCTCTGCGCCAAGCCGCCGAAGAGCCTGCCGGGATGCCGGGATCAAGAGCCTCTGACATGACCTGTCACGGTGGGCGTTGCACCGGAACGGCCGGCGGCGAGAGGCGCGGCCGCCGATCGCCAAGATGGCGCGACGCAGCCTGCCCGGGTGCCGTCTGGCCATCGCCGCGCGCTTTATGCGACACTTGGGCCGGTTGCGGCGAGGTGCCCCGATGACGACGCTTCTTCTGACCCATCCGGCCTGTCTCGAACACGATCCCGGTCGTCATCATCCGGAATCGCCGCAGCGCCTGCGCGCGGTGCTGGCAGCGCTCGACGGACCCGATTTCGCCGGGCTGGAACGGCGCGAAGCGCCCGAGGCGGCGCTCGCCGATCTCTTGCGCGTCCACCCGCGCTCCCACATCGATCGGGTCCTCTCTGCCGTGCCGCAATCCGGTCATGCCGCGCTCGATGCCGACACGATCCTGTCGCCGGGTTCGGCGAGCGCGGCGCTTCACGCCGCGGGGGCGGTCGCAGCCGCCGTCGATGCGGTCGTGGAAGGAGCGGCCGACAACGCCTTCTGCGCCGTGCGCCCGCCCGGCCACCATGCCGAGCCGCGGCGCGCGATGGGGTTCTGCCTGTTCAACAATATCGCGATCGGCGCGATGCGGGCGCGCCAGGGGCACGGGCTCGCGCGGGTCGCGGTCGTCGATTTTGACGTTCATCACGGCAACGGCACCCAGGCGGCGTTTTGGGACGACGCGAGCCTCTTCTATGCCTCGACGCACCAGTCCCCGCTCTACCCCGGCACCGGCGCCGTTTCCGAGAGGGGAGTCGGCAACATCGTCAACGCCCCCTTGCCGCCGATGGCGGGATCGCGCGAATTCCGCCTCGCCATGACCCGGCACATCCTGCCGGCGCTCGACGCCTTCCGCCCCGAACTGGTGCTGATCTCGGCCGGTTTTGACGCGCACGCCCGGGACCCGCTGGCGCAGTTGATGCTTGATGATGCGGATTATGTATGGATCACCGAGCAATTGGTCGAGACTGCCGCTCGGCACGCCAGCGGCCGGCTCGTCTCGACCCTCGAAGGCGGGTACGATCTGGCGGCGCTGGGGCGCTGCGCGGCGGTCCATCTGCGTGTCCTGATGGCGGTGTGAGAGGCTGATCGCGGCCCATATCTGTTGCATCATGGCCACACAGGCGGGTTTCGCCCGACATTTGATGCGTCTGGACCTGATCCTTTTCGCTTTTTTTGCTAGATAGAGGGGATGATATGACCGATTCCGGCGTTCCCGCCGATATCGCGGCGATGAGTTTTGAGGATGCGCTCTTTGAGCTGGAGCAGATCGTGCGCAAGCTCGAAGGCGGCCAGGTCAAACTCGACGAGGCGATCCTGTCCTATGAGCGCGGAGCCCAATTGAAGCGATATTGCGAACAGAAGCTCAACGAGGCGCAGCAGCGGGTCGATCGCATCGTGATCGGTCCCGATGGCGCCGTCACCGCGGAGCCGGCAAGACTTGACTGAGACCCTGTGGGCGGAGCCGATCGACTTCCCGCAAGCACTGTCTGCGGCGGGCCAGGCGACCGATGCGGTGCTGGAGCGGCTGCTGGTCGTGCCGGGGGGGCTCGAAGCCCGCGTCTATCAGGCGATGCGCTATTCGGCTCTGGCTCCGGGCAAGCGTCTGCGGCCGTTTCTGGTGCTGGCGAGCGCCCGGCTGTTCGGGGTGGCGCGGCGCTGCGCCTTGCAGGTCGCGGCGGCGATCGAGATGGTGCATGCCTACTCTCTGGTGCATGACGACCTGCCGGCGATGGATGACAGCGATCTGCGCCGCGGGCGCGCGACCTGCCACAAGGAGTATGACGAGGCGACGGCGATCCTGGCCGGGGACGGGCTGTTGACCGCCGCCTTTGGTGTGCTCGCCGACCCCGACACCCACGGCGACCCGGCGGTGCGCGCCGAACTGGTCG
>JBOHMF010000597.1:0-2243 GCA_050730055.1 Allostellaceae bacterium | reverse complement strand
ACGCCCGACAATTGCAGGAGTTGCGGCGAATTGATCGCGCCGCCCGCGAGCAGCACCTCGCGGCGCGCGCGCACCCGATGTACGGCCCCGCTCTGCGCATATTCGAGACCGACAGCGCGGCGACCCTCAAACAGGACGCGGTGCGCCAGCGCGCGCACCTCGACCTTGAGATTGGATCGTTTCAGGGCCGGGCGCAGATAGGCGACGGCCGCGCTGCACCGCCGGCTCCCGCGCACGGTCAGTTGCAAGGGGCCCACTCCGTCCTGCTCGGCGCCGTTGAAATCGGCGTTGGCGCGATGCCCCGCTTCCTGCGCGCCGGCGATAAAGGCATCGTGCAGTTCGTGCCGCGCCCGCAGATCGGAGACAGAGAGCGGTCCACCGGAGCCGTGATAGTCGTCGGCGCCGTGTTCCTGGTTCTCGGCGCGGCGAAAATAGGGGAGCACGTCCTCATACGACCAGCCGGCATTGCCAAGCTGACGCCACAACTCGAAATCCTCTTTCTGGCCGCGGATGTAGATGAGGCCATTGATCGAACTGGAGCCGCCCAGGACCTTGCCGCGCGGCCATTTGATGCTGCGGCCGTCCAATCCCGGAACCGGCTCGGTGTCAAAGATCCAGGTGATCTTCGGGTGATAGATGTTGCGGTAGAAGCCGGCCGGGATGTGAATCCAGATGTTGCGGTCGGGGCCGCCCGCCTCGACCAGCAGCACGCGCGCCGCCGGATCGGCGGACAGCCGGTTGGCCAGCACGCAGCCGGCCGAGCCGGCACCGACGATGATGTAATCAAATTCTTCCATGTTGCTCCGCATGGCTCGCCACCCGATCATGTCCGGCATCGCGCGCCGACCGGCGAGCACGGTTTCGCCCTTGGCGCCATCGTCGCAGGCTCGCGCATGGCCGGATCTCCGCCGCGAAAATCGGCGTAGCATAGCCGCCGGCCGCAAGAAAGCGAAGCCGGGGAGACCCTGATGCCGCAACTGCCGGATGCGCCCGCCGAGGCGGCGCGCCTTCTGTTTCTGTTCCGCCACGGCGAGACCGACTGGAACCGCGACGGACGCCTGCAAGGCCATACCGATGTCCCGCTCAATGCCAAGGGCCTTGCCCAGGCCGAGGCGCTGGCGCAAAAGCTGCGCCCGTACCAGCTCGACGGGATCGTGTCGAGCGATCTCCTGCGCGCCGCGACCACCGGGCGGATCGTCGCCGAGGCGCTCGGCGTGCCGCTGGTTCTCGATCCGCTGCTGCGCGAAACCGAGGTCGGCGAGGCCGAGGGTCTGTTGTGGGCGGAGGCCAAGGTGCGCTTTGGCGAGGAACTGACCGAGCGCTGGTTCACCGAGGACGATGCCGCCTTTCCGGGCGGCGAGACCGGCGGCGCGACGCGCGCCCGCGCGCTCGCCGCGCTCAAAGGCGTTGCCGCGACGCAGCCCTGGCAGCGCATCGGCGTCTCGACCCACGGCGCGCTGATCCGCCAGGTGATGAAGCACGCCTTGCCGCCGGGCAGTCCGCCCGCGCCGACCCGCAACACCGTTCTTTACACTCTATCCTATGATCCCGCGAGCGGACGCCTCGCGCCATTGCAGGAGGAAGAGGCCCGATGAAGTCCGTGATGAACAGCCTCGATCGGCGGCGGCTTTTGCAGTTGACCGGGGCCTGCGCGCTCGCCGTCGGCAGCGCCGGCGTTGCGGCGGCGCGCGCGCAGGCGCAGCCGGCCGGGGCGCCGCAGTTCATCATTCTCGCCTGCGACGGCGGCGGAGTGCGCGGGGTGATCACTGCGCTCCTGCTGCACGATCTCAACCCGGCCCTTCTGCAAAAGGTCTCGCTCTTCGCCGGGACATCGACGGGCAGCATCATCGCGCTCGGTCTCGCGGCAGGAGTATCGATCGAACAGATCCTCAACCTTTACCGCTCGATGTCCGATTGCCGGTCCATCCCTCCAGCGACAGCAGGATGGCCCGCGCCCGATCCGCTTCCGCCCGATCGGACGAGCGCGCCAAAGCCCGCAACGCCTCGCATTGCTCGGCGCTCGCCAAAATCCACGACGGGCTCAACACGCTTCCCCACCGGCGGCAGCTTCCTCATGGATTTTGCCATGTGTGGACCAACCCAGAGAACCCTGCTTAGTGTCCGTTCGGAGACTTATTGAAGTGGATTAGGCTGTTGTGATCTAGGGCCTGTTGACATTCATCGAAGAGCGATTGCCGCTCCGGCAAGATGGATCATGGCAGCAAAGCTTTTGTCGGTTTTGT
>JBOHMF010000596.1:0-2253 GCA_050730055.1 Allostellaceae bacterium | reverse complement strand
AACGAGATCGTAGCTCGGCGGCCCGCGGACGGCATCCTGAAAATCGAGCAAACCGCAGCCTTTGACGCCGAGCCGGCCGGGCAGCAGCATCAGGTTGTCGACATGATAATCGCGCAGCACCAGCGTCGAAGCGGGTAGGGTGGCTTGCGGCAGAACCCGGCGCCACAGCGCCAGATACTCTGCGCGCGCCGTCGCCGGCAGCGGCGCGCCCAGCGCGGCGGGCGCATACCAATCGGCCAGCAGGGCGGCCTCGGCCAGAAGACGCGCCTCGTCATAGGGCGGCAGATCGGGGGTTCCGCGCTGCGCCACTGCGTGCTGCAACGCGGCGAGCGTATCGACGGCGAGGGCGTAAAGCTTCCCTTCGTCGGCGCCGCGCGCGAGCAGCCGCGTATAGGTATCGTCGCCAAAATCTTCGAGCAGCAGAAAGCCCCGCTCGCGGTCCGCGGCGCGGATCGCGGGTGCGCTAAAGCCGAGATCGCACAGCAGGTCGGAGACGGCGACAAAGGGCGCCACATCCTCCTGCGGCGGCGGCGCATCCATGACGACCGCGCACCGGCCTTTATCGCGCAGGCGGTAATAGCGGCGAAACGAGGCGTCGCCGGCGAGCGGCTCGGGCGCGAGATCGTCCCACCCGCACCCGGCGAGAAACGCGGCCATTGCCTGTTGGCGCGAATGGCCGGGCAGCGGATCAGGCATCGGCGGCGCTTCCCCCAAGCCGCGCCGCCCAGCCGGGGCCGGCCGAGAGCACGGCGCGGCGCGCCGCAGCCCGGTCGCCAAAGGCAAGGGTGATGTCGAGACGGTGCTCGGGCAACAGCGGACCCAGCCGCTCCGGCCATTCGATCAGCACGATGCCGGTCGCCAGTGCCTCCTCGATGCCGAGTTCCCAGGCTTCTTCCGGCGCTTGCAGCCGGTAGAGGTCGAAATGCCAGATCGTCGCGGCCTCCAGTTCGTAGAGCTGCACCAGTGTGAAGGTCGGACTTGGCACCTCTTCATGGCCGCCGAGGGCGCGGATAAAGGCGCGGGCGAAGGTGGTCTTGCCGGCGCCGAGATCGCCCCTCAGCGCGATCACATCGCACGCCCGCGCGCACCGGGCGAGACGCGCGGCGAGCGCCACGGTGGCTGCCTCATCGGGCAGATCGATCCCTGTCATTGCCCAGCCTTGTAGATCCGGGGCCTGGGCCATCGCAACCTCCGCTTGCGTCTGGCGAGGACGCGGCTTGCGCGCCGCTCTTGCCGGGTTATCTTACCGGCATGCCGGAGGGGGAAGAACACACCGATATTGCGATCGTCGGGGCGGGGCCGATCGGGCTTTTCGCGGTTTTTCAATGCGGCATGCTGGAGATGCGCTGCCACCTGTTTGACGCGCTTTCCGAACCCGGCGGCCAGTGCACCGCGCTCTACCCGGAAAAGCCGATCTACGACATTCCCGGGTATCCGCGAATCGCCGCGGGCGAACTGGTCGATCGCCTTGTCGAGCAGGCGAGGCCGTTCGCCCCCGTTTATCATCTTGGCAGCCCGGTGGCCGGGCTGGAGGCGGTCGAGAACGGCTTTCGGATCGCGAGCGAGGCCGGTGCAGCGATCGTCGCCCGCGCCGTCATCCTCGCCGCCGGGGTCGGCGCCTTTGGCCCGAACCGCCCGCCGCTGCCCGGCATCGACGCGTTCGAGGGCCGCAGCGTCTTCTACCTTGTGCGCCGGCGCGAGGATTTTCGCGGACAGCGGGTGGTGATCGCGGGCGGTGGTGATTCGGCCGTCGATTGGACCCTGTCGCTCGCCGAGATCGCCGAGCGCATTTTTCTGGTCCATCGCCGGTCAAAGTTCCGTGCCGCCCCGCAATCGGTGGCGCGCCTCCACGAACTCGCCCGGAGCGGCCGGGTCGAGCTGGTCGTCCCCTATCAGCTCCAGGGGCTCGAAGGCGCCGACGGCCGGCTCTCGGCCGTCCATGTCGCCGACCTCGAAGGCGGCGTGCGCCGCCTCGCCGCCGACCGGCTCCTGCCCTTTTTCGGGTTGGCGACAAATCTCGGGCCGCTCGCCGCCTGGAACCTCAACCGCGACGGCGAGCGCATCCTCGTCGATCCCGCGACCTGCGCCGCCTCGCGGCCGGGGATTTTTGCCATCGGCGATGTGGCGAGCTATCCCGGCAAGCTGAAGCTGATCCTCTCGGGCTTTGCCGAAGCGGCGCTTGCCGCGCACGCGATCTACCCTCTTGTCCACCCGGGCGAGGCCCTGCATTTCGAATACTCGACGACAAAGGGC
>JBOHMF010000595.1:0-2260 GCA_050730055.1 Allostellaceae bacterium | reverse complement strand
CGGCAAATACATCGCGATAACCATGCCGCCGATCAGCGTGCCAAGCACGACCATGATCATCGGCTCCATGAGCGAAGATAGCGCGTCGACCGAGTCATCGACTTCGGCTTCGTAGAAGTCGGCCACTTTGCCAAGCATTGCATCGAGCGAGCCCGTCTCCTCGCCGATCGAGCACATCTGGATCACCATGGACGGAAAGACGTTGGCGTTCTGCATTGCGACGGTAAGCGACGTGCCGGTCGAGACCTCGGACTGGATCTGCTTCGTCGCGGTTTGGTAGACGTGGTTGCCCGAGGCGCCACCGACCGAATCAAGCGCCTCGACCAGCGGCACGCCCGCGGCGAACATGGTTGCAAGCGTGCGGGTCCAGCGCGCGATGGTAGATTTTCGCACCAGCGACCCGAACAGCGGCAGCCGCAGCATCAGCCGATCCATGAAGATCTGCACCGGCAGCAAGCGCTTCCATGCGGCGAAGAATGCCCAAAGACTTCCGCCGATGACGCCGAAGATGAGGTACCAGTATTTGACGAAGGCGTCGGAGATTGCCATCACGACGAGCGTCGGCGCGGGGAGATCGGCGCCGAAGCTGGTAAACACCTGCTTGAACGCCGGAATGACGAAAATCATGATGATCGCGGTGATCAGGAAGGCAACCACGATGATCGCGACCGGGTAGAACAGCGCCGCCTTGATCTTCGACTTGATGCCGAGGATCTTCTCCTTATATGTGGCAAGGCGATCCAGCAGGCTCTCCAATATCCCGGCCTGCTCGCCCGCCTGGACCAGGTTGCAGAACAAGGCGTCGAAATAAAGCGGATACTTCCTGAACGCGGCGGCGAGGGATGATCCGGTCTCGACTTCGGTCTTGACGTTCATCAGCAGCTTCGACACCGCGGGGTTGCTTGCTCCCTTGCCGACAATGTCGAACGACTGCAGCAGCGGCACTCCGGCCTTCATCATTGTTGCGAGCTGACGGGTGAAAAGCGTGATGTCCTTGTCCTTCACCCTGCCGCCACGGCCCATGCTCTGCTTCTTCACCTTCTGCACCAGGATGCCCTGGCGGCGAAGCGTGGCGTTTACCATGGTCGCGCCGGTCGCGCGCATCTCGCCGCGCACGATCTTGCCGCTTTTATCCTTGCCTTCCCAATTGAATACGAACTCTTTGGGACCCTTCGCCGCCGCTAATGTCGCCATAAAAACTCCCTTAGAACCCTCGCCGCAGGTCTTGCGGCGTCATTCGTTGGTGCAGGCCATGATTTCTTCCAGCGAGGTCATGCCCTGACGGACCTTGCGCAAGCCCGATCCGCGCAGGTCCCGCACGCCATCGGCCCGCGCCCGCTCCGCGACATCGATCGCGTCGCCGCCCTTCATGATGAGGCGGCGCATATCCTCCGATAGCGGCATTACCTGATAGACGCCGATCCGGCCCTTGTAGCCCTGTCCGTTGCAAAGCTCGCATCCCACCGGCGCGTAAGTCTGCCAACCTCCCTCGAGGTCTTCCCCGGTGAATCCGGCCTCGCGCAGCGCCTCGACGGGAATGTCAGCCGGCCGCTTGCAAGAGCATAGCCTGCGGGCGAGCCTCTGCGCCGTGATCAGGTTCACGCTGGAGGCGATGTTGAACGGCGCCACGCCCATGTTGATCAGACGGACAAGGGTTGCTGGGGCGTCGTTCGTGTGCAGGCTTGCGAGCACGAGGTGCCCGGTCTGCGCCGCTTTGATCGCAATCTCTGCCGTCTCCAGGTCGCGTATCTCCCCGACCATGATCACGTCCGGATCCTGGCGCAGGAATGACCTCAGCGCGACGGCGAAACTGAGGCCCGCCTTGTCGTTGACGTTTACCTGGTTGATTCCCGGGAGGTTGATCTCGACCGGATCCTCGACGGTCGAGATATTGGTTTCGGGCCGATTGAGCAGGCCGAGGCAGGTATACAGCGATACGGTTTTGCCGCTCCCGGTCGGGCCGGTCACCAGCACCATGCCGTGGGGCCGGCCGATCGCCTCCAGCAGCGCTTGCTTCTGCTCGACCTCGTAGCCGAGGGCATCGATGCCGACCATGGACGCGGAGGGGTCGAGGATCCGCATGCAGATCTTTTCGCCGTACAGGGTCGGCAGTGTCGATACCCTAAAATCGACCGCACGGGACTTGGACACCGACAGCTTGAGGCGCCCGTCCTGGGGCGCGCGCTTCTCGGATATGTCGAGCCGCGCCAGCACCTTGATGCGCGCCGAGACCTTCTCCCGGATCGCGAGCGGCGGACTG
>JBOHMF010000594.1:0-2261 GCA_050730055.1 Allostellaceae bacterium | reverse complement strand
CTTCAAAGATCGACAGCCGCACGATCCTTGGAGAAGGCGGCGCCGAGCAACTCCTCGGCCGCGGCGACATGCTCTTCATGGCCGGCGGCGGGCGGATCACGCGGGTGCACGGCCCCTTTGTCTCGGACGAGGAGGTCGAGCGCGTCGTCTCCACCCTGAAGGCGCACGGAGCGCCCGACTATATCGACGAGATCACCGAGGACGACGGCTCGGCCTTTGAGGCGGTGGGCGGCGAGCTTGACGGCGAAGGGAGCGATTCGCTCTACGACCAGGCGGTCGCAGTGGTCTGCCATGAGCGCAAGGCCTCGACCAGTTTTGTCCAGCGCCACTTGCAGATCGGCTACAACCGCGCGGCGCGGATCATCGAGCGGATGGAGGCCGAGGGGGTTGTCAGCCCCGCCAACCACGTCGGCAAGCGCGAGGTTCTGGCCCGCGGCCGCGACTGAATGCGGCATTGAAGCGGAGGCGGCGGCCTCTCATCTCCCAATGGTCCGCCTTTGAACGCGGCGGGCGATGAGGGTGCGCCGATGACGCGAGGCGGCGGGGCGGAGGGCGGCAAGGCGCGCGGCAGGAGCTTCGCCGCGACCCTTTGCATCGCTCTCGCCGCGGCGCTGACGATGCCGTCGGCGGTCGCCTTTTCCGCTTCCCCGCCCGCGATGGCCAATCCGCAGGAAGCCGCCGACCTGCAACGGATCGCCGCCTATCTGAACAGCATCCACACGATGACCGCGCGCTTTGCGCAGGTGTCCTCGGACGGCCGCACCGCCAGCGGCTCACTGTGGCTGGAGCGTCCCGGCCGGATGCGTTTTGAATACGATCCGCCCTCGCCGATCCTTCTCATCGCCGATCGGTTCTACGTCTATTATATCGACAAGGACTTGGCCGAAGTCAGCCAGATCGGGTTGAAATCGACGCCGGCGTGGTTTCTGTTGCGCGATCCGATCCGCTTTGGCAATGAGCTCGCGGTCACCGGCTTCCAGTCCGATCCGGGCTTTCTGCGCGTCACGGTGGAGGAGCGCGCGCACCCCGATCTCGGTTCGCTGACGATGACCTTCAGCCGCGCTCCGCTCAGGCTGCGGCAATGGACGATCCTCGATAGCCAGGGTAGAACGACGACGGTGACGCTATCGCAGGAGCAGTTCGGTATGGCGCTGCCTGCCGACCTGTTCCAATATCGCAACCCCTATACCGGCCGCTCAACGGAGCCCTGAAGAAGCCCGATGCCCTATTCCCGCACGCCGATCATTGGCCTTCCCGCCTGTTTTCGCACCATCAACGAGCGCACGTTTCACACGTTGAACGATCGCTATCCGAGCGCCCTCCTCGCAGCGACGGCCTGTCTGCCGGTGGTAATCCCGGCAGTCGGCGCGCTGGCCGACCTGTGCCCGCTGCTCGACCGCCTCGACGGGCTGATCCTGACCGGCAGCCCGTCCAATGTCGAACCCCACCACTACGGCGGCGAGCCGAGCCGGCCCGGCACCCTGCACGACCCGGCGCGCGACGCGACGACCCTGCCGCTGATTCGCGAAGCGGTGCGGCGCGATCTGCCGATCCTGGCGATCTGCCGCGGCATCCAGGAACTGAACGTGGCGCTCGGCGGGACCCTGCACCAGCGGGTCAGCGAAATCCCCGGTCGGCTCAGCCATCGCCCGCCAAAGGATGCGCCCGAGGGTCCCTACGGTCCCGCGCACAGCGTCAACATCCTCCCCGGCGGACGGCTCGCGGCTCTCCTCGGAGCTGGCGAGATCATGGTCAACTCCTTGCATTCGCAGGGTATCGACCGGCCGGCGCCGGGTCTGTTTGTCGAGGCGCTCGCGCCGGACGGGCAAATCGAGGCGGTCAGTTTGCCGACCGCGCGTTTTGTCATTGGCGTGCAGTGGCACCCGGAGTATAAACTGTTGGAAAATCCGGTCTCGCAGGTTCTGTTTGCAGCGTTCGAACAAGCCTGTGCTGCAACTACAGCGAGCGTCGGAGAGTCGGCATGCGCGGCCTGAGTGAAGTTGATTTGGTTCCCAGCATCTTTATGCGTTTTTGACGGGACGTTATGCACGATTCCCTCTTCCTTTTTCGTCCTGGATACCCCAATTATTAGTCTCGGAAGCGGGGAGAGCACACAGCTCTCCTTAACCGGGCCCGTTTCCCCTGCGGGTCCGATTTCCCCCAAACGCTTCTGACATGCAGGCGCCCGGTCCTCCCCCCCGACCGGGCGCCAATGCATTCCGGGACCACGCACGCCACCTCAGCGCCACCCCTTGGACACA
>JBOHMF010000593.1:0-2263 GCA_050730055.1 Allostellaceae bacterium | reverse complement strand
CCGCTGCACTCGGCCACAACCGATGCCCATCAGCCCGCCCTGCCGTGGGCAAAAACCATGCCGGACAGCCGTGGGCCGGGCCCGCGCATGACGATCGCCTTGTCGCCCTCACGCCGGGTTGCGCTGGATCAGTTGGCGGGCGATGACGATGCGCTGCAACTCGTTGGTGCCCTCGCCGATCAACAGAAAGGGCGCGTCGCGATAAAGCCGCTCGATCGGGAATTCGCTCGAATAGCCGTAGCCGCCGTGGATGCGCAGCGCTTCGAGACTGACTGCCACCGCCGCCTCGCTGGCAAAGAGCTTGGCCATCCCGGCTTCCATGTCGCACCGCTCGCCCCGATCATAGGCGCGCGCCGCGTCCTCGGTAAGGAGCCGCGCCGCGCGCACCTGCGTCGCCATGTCGGCGAGCTTCAACTGGATCGCCTGATGGCGGCAGATCGGCTGGCCAAAACTCTTGCGCACCTGGCTGTAGGCGAGGGCCGCATCGAGCGCGGCCTGGGCAATGCCGATGCCGCGCGCGGCGACATTGATGCGACCAAGTTCGAGACCGGCCAAGGCGTGCTGCAACCCGCGCCCTTCGGCGCCGCTGATCAGCCGATCGGCCGGAACCCGGTAGTCGGTGAAGATCAATTCCGCCGTGTCGATACCCTTGTAGCCGAGCTTTTCGAGCTTCCGGCCGACCGTAAAACCCGGCCCCTTCTCGGCGAGAAACAAGCTCATCCCGCGATGGCGCGGCTCGGCCGCGGGGTCGGTCTTGACCAGGAGGGCAAAAATCTGCCCATGGATACCGTTCGAAATCCAGGTCTTGGTGCCGTTGATCACATAGACATCGCCCTCGCGCCGCGCCACCGTGCGGATCGCCTGCAAGTCGGTGCCGCAATCGGGTTCGGTCAAGGCCAGGCCGCCGCGCACCTCGCCGGTGGCAAAAAGCGGCAGAAATTCCTCCTTTTGCGCCGGCGTGCCAAAACGCTCGACCGCGGCGGCCATGATCAGATGCGAGTTGAAGATGCCGGCGAGCGACATCCACACCCGCGACACCCGCTCGACAATCTTGGCATAGGTCGCCGCGCCGAGGCCAAGGCCGCCGCAATCGGCCGCGATCGTCGCGCCAAAGAGGCCCAGCACCTTCATCCGCTCGACGATCTCGGCGGGGTAGACATCGTCATGTTCGAGCGCGCGGACGTGGGGCGCCACGTCGCGTTCGAGAAAACGGTCGAGGCTGTCGAGGATCAGCCCTTCCTGGTCGGTCTCAACGGTTGTCATGGCCTCACCTTGGCAACAGACCCCGCTATCGTGACACTTGGGACGGCTGAAGGCGAGCGGCTAACATGCCGCTTTCCGGTGTTCGATCAGCGAGGCCCGCATGAGCGACAATCCGTTTTTTGAAACCTGGACGACCCCGTTTGGCGTCCCGCCTTTTGACCGCATCCGGTCCGAGCATTTCCCGCCGGCCTTTGACCGCGGCATGGCGGAGGAAGCGACAGAGATCAAGGCGATCGTCGCCGGTCCGACGCCGCCGGGCTTTGCCGACACGATCGCCGCGCTCGAACGCAGCGGGCGCCTCCTCGACCGGGTCGGCCGCGTCTTTTTCAATCTGAACAGCAGCCGCACCGACGAGGCGCTCGATGCGATCGCGCGCGATTATGCCCCGCGCCTTGCTCGCCACCGCATGGCGATCGCGCTCGATCCCGGTCTCTTCGCCCGCATCGCCGATCTTTACGCCCGGCGGGCGCGGCTCGGTCTTGCCCCCGAGGAATTGCGCCTGCTGGAGCGATACCATCTCCGCTTTGTCCGCAGCGGCGCCCGGCTCGCGCCGGAACAAAAGCGGCGGATGACGGAAATCTCCGAGCGGCTGGCCAGTCTGCACACCCTCTTTGGTCAGAACGTTCTGCACGACGAGGAGGACTGGCACCTCGATCTTGGTGAGGACGATCTCGCGGGGCTGCCCGATTTCGCCCGCGCGGCGGCGGCTGCGGCGGCGCGCGAACGCGGATTGGAGGACCGCTACACCGTCACCCTGGCGCGCTCGGCGGTCGAGCCGTTTCTTGCCTTCTCGGCGCGGCGCGATCTGCGCCGGGCGCTGTGGCAGGCATGGACGGCGCGCGGCGATCATCGCGGCGCCCACGACAACCTGCCGCTGGTGCGCGAGATCCTCGCGCTGCGCGCCGAACAGGCGCGACTGCTCGGTTATGGCGATTTCGCCGCGTACCGGCTCGCCGACACGATGGCCAAAACCCCGCAGGCGGCGCGCGACCTGCTGCTT
>JBOHMF010000592.1:0-2264 GCA_050730055.1 Allostellaceae bacterium | reverse complement strand
GAGAAACCCCGTCACCTCAAACTGGATGTCGGGCAGGACCGGCGAGGAGCCGAGTTGCATCGGCGTGCCGGTGACATAGGCGGTGCCGCTGTAGCCGATGACCGGCTGGTTCGGGTCCTGGGCGGAGCTGGCGAAGACCGGGTCGGGCGCCTGCCCGTCGTTGCCGGCATAGCCCGAGAGGCCGACCTGGGCGAGGCCGGCGGCGATCCCGCCATTGGCAAAGATGCGGTTGTTGCCGTCGATGCCCCACACCGATCCGGTGAGGCTGACCGGGCCGGTGCACAGCGCAAAGGCGACATAGACCGAATAATTGCCGCCGCCCTTTTTCCCGCCGGCCGAACCCAGCCCCTTGCCGCCCTTGCTGCCCGACGGGTGCGAGGGGCCGCTAAAGCCCCAGAATTCGAGAAGATTGCACGAGACCCGCGCGGTGCCGTAGACGAGAGGCTGGGGCGAGCCGGCCTGCGCGGTGTTGTAGCGCAGGCTCCCGAACTGCGGCCCGTCAAAGGCATTTGAGAACGGCGAGGGGGAAAAGCCGCCCATTTTTTCCTGCCGGATAAGGTGTCAAACAGAGGGTCAGGCAACGCCGGAGCGGGTGGTTAGTGTGTTATTCCGCCTGCTTTTTTCGCGTCAGATTGGCGGTCGAGCAGACTGGCCCTCACCCGATGATCGGCGGCTCGGCGGGATCGCCGCCGGCTTTCAGCACCGCGACTTCGAGATAGCGCACGGCGCTGTTCAATTGCCCATAGGCAAAGAACACGGGATCGTTCAAGGCGCGCGGGTCGCGGCTGATCATCTGCCGCACCCGCTCGGCCGCCGCCAGGAGTTCCCGTTGCACCCCGCGCACGACGGCGATGTCCGTTTCCGCGATCATGGGCTTTCCCCTGCGAACACGGTAAAGAGCCGCACCGGCCGCCCGGCGAGCGGCGGCAAGCCGGCGTCTCCCCAACTCACTGCTTTTGCCATAAAATTCGCGTGGATCAAAGAGGGCCACGCGACGACGATGGCGCCGTGCGAGAACACGCGGCCAAAGCGGAAGAGCGCGATGTCCCCCGGCTGCGGGGGTCCCTCGATCTCGCGGGCGTACTGCATGAGACCGTCGAGAAAGCGCTCGGCGTCGCGGTGAAGGTGCCAGTCCTGGGGATAGTGCGGAATGTCGATCGCGCCCAGGACCCCGGCGCGGCGGCAGACCTCCGCCAAGAGATTGAGGCAATCGACGCCAGCGCCCTTGACCGCCGCGTGGTGGTGAAACGGCGTGCCGATCCAAGATTCCGCCTCGGCGATGACAGCCGCGCGGCGCGGGTCCCCCCTCATTCCGTTATCGGCGGTATTCTCGGCCATCCCCATTCCTCGGGCATATCCACCAGCCGGTCGGCGCTGGCCGCCAGCACGCACATCATGCCGAGGAGGGCCGTGGTGCGCTCGGCCCCCGGCGGAAGACACCCCGCGCGGGTGGCATAGCGGGCCAGATGCTCCCGCATGTTCTCCGGGTTCAAATCACCGCCTCCGGCGGCGGGATGTACGGAAACCCGCCAAACCGGCCGAGGTTGTTGAAGGCACTCTGACAGGTGCCGATCGTGTGGTCGCAGCCGGGCAAGAGGGTGAAGGCGTCGCCGGTGGCGACCGGATAGATGAAGGGCGAAATGAGGGTCGCCGTGCCGGCGCTCAGAACCTTGACCGTGCGGGTGAAGCCGCTGTTCTGCCCGCTCGTCCCGGTGATCGTGCCCTCGTCATAGGCGGTCGCGGGGTTTGGCGAAAAGCCGGTCAGGATGGCGACCTGCGAGGAGCCGGCGCCGGCCGTCACGGCCGCGGCCCCGATCCCGGTCGCGGCCCCGAGCGCATTCTTTCCAGCCGTCCGGTTGTAGCCGCACATCGCGCCGCCAAAGACATGCGTGCAGTTGGCGCCGTAGAGGCGCAGCGGCATCTGCGTATTAGCCAGCATCGCGAGCGGTGAGTTGACCGTCATCTGAATGCCGGTGCGGCCCCAGGTGATCTTGCCGACCACCCCATAGAACCAGACCAGCGCCCCGATCGAGGTGTCGGTGGGACCGCCGGGTCCCGGAAAAAAGCGGTCGAGTTCGACCGTGGCGCCGTCAAGGAGCAGGTTGAAGATCGCTTGCTGCCAGGTGAGCGAGCCGATGAGATCCCGCGGCCCGGCGCCGATCTGCACATCGAGCGGCTGCGGCTCGACGCCGACCTGGCACTTGACCAGGCCGCGCTGAAAGACGGGGCCCAGCGCAAAAGTCCACGTCTGCGAGGTCGAATAA
>JBOHMF010000591.1:0-2265 GCA_050730055.1 Allostellaceae bacterium | reverse complement strand
GTCGGTCGGCACCTGACCGTGCTTGCCAGGGAGCGCGGCGCCCACACGATCGCGGTTGTCAACCGCGCCGATGTGGCGGACGAGCTTCAGGCGCTCGGTGCCGATGCGGTGTTGCAGGACGGCCCTGATCTCGCCCAGCGCGCCGAGGCCGCCGCCAGCGGCGCGCCGATCCGCCTCGGCATCGACGCGGTCGGCGGCGACGCCTGCGCGCGCCTCGGCGACTGTCTCGCCGCCGGCGGGGTCGTGGTCAACTATGGGGGGCAGGGCGGCGGCGAGCCGACAATGAGCCGCGCGGCGCTGATGCGCGGCGTCGGGCTCATGGGGTTTGGCCTCAGCTATGGTCTCGACCGGCGGACAAAGGCGCAGGTGCGCGCGCTTTACGCCGATCTCGCCCAGAAGGTCCGCGATGGCATCCTGCGGGCGCCGGTCGAGGCGACCTACCCGATCGAGGAGATCACGCAGGCGCTCATTCACGCGCAGCGGCGCGGCCGCCACGGCAAGGTGCTGGTGCTGCCAAACGGGATGCTGTAGCGCCAGCGCCGGGAGGGCGAACGCCCGCTGTTATTCTGCCGCTTCCCGCTCCTTGGCGTGGCCGAGGCGCGCGATCCTCGCGCGCATCTCGGATCCCGGCCAATCCTCCTGAAGCCATTGCGGCAGCGGCTCGCCGGGGCGGCTGACCGGCAGCACCTCGTCCTCGTCGCCGCGGCCATTGGGAAAGAGTTCGAGCGCGCGCGGCAGCTCGTAATAGATTTCGAGCGTATTGCCGTCGGGATCGTCAAAATAAAAGCTGCGCTGGTTGACGTGGTTGGCAGCGCGCAGGACCGTGACGTTGCTGGCAAGGAGATGCCGGTAGGCGTCGCGCAGGCCGGCGTAGCTCGCGACCTGAAAGGCGATATGGACGAGACCGATCTGCCCGCGCTGCGGCCGCGGTGCGCTCTCGGGCGCCGGGTGCTGGCCGAGATCGAGGGTATGGAAATTGTCGCCCAGGGTCATAAAGACGCCGCCGTGCTCCGGGTCCTCCTCGGCGATGCGAAACCCGAGCACGTCGCGATAAAAGCGCTTTGAGGCTTCCTGATCGGCGACCCGCAGATTGACGTGGCCGATGCCTTGCAGCTTGATCACGGCGTTCTCCCTCGGATAGAGCGACAGACGCGGATTGTCAGACGCGCCGCCTTCCGGCGCAAGCCTGCACGATGGGCGGTCCGTCAGACCCTGGCGATCAAACCACCCGCCGGCTCAACCGAGGCGTATCAGCCCTTGCCCGGCCGCCGGGTTTCGGCGGTCGTCTCCCAGTGATAGGCGACCGGGAACGTGCCCTCCTCGCGAGCCCGCAGAAAGTCCTTATGGGTCAGGCAACGCCGCCCGCGTGCGTCGGTAAAGACGGCACTTCTGAACGGCGGCAAGGGCCCCAGCCGCGCCCACTCTTCGTAAGTACGGAATTCGCCGTCCTCTTTTGTCTTGACGGCCTCCGCGCGCTGCTCCGGCATCCGTCTCTCCTCTGCCTTGTCCCTGCACGCCGGTGCGGCCGAGGGCAAAAGCCTCGGGCCGGGGTTTTGTCTTGTGGCGCTGTTGTGCAGAGGTCGTGCGCGTTCCCTCGCCCGTCAAGCCGCAGCGGCGATAAAGCGCGCGATCAGCCGACCGACCTCGGCGGCCTTCTCCATGTGCGGCAGATGACCCGTCCCGTCGAGGATGTGGACCGGAAGGCGGGAGCAAAGCGACTCGGCCTGCGCCACCGGGATGATGCGATCCTCGCGTCCCCAGATCACCTGCACCGGCATCGGCAACCCGGCGATACGGTCGGCAAAGGCGAACTGCTGCCGATCGCCCTCAAACCATGCGGCCGCGATCGCCCTGAGCGCCTGCTCGACGCCGTCGAGCCGTTTGTAACGCAACACGTCCTCGACCATTTTGCGGCCGACGAGCGCCGGATCGTCCACCAGGAGGCTCAGCACCTCCTGCATCTCGCGGCGGCGCGCCGCCTTGATAAAGCCGTCGATAAAGGCGCCGTTGATCTCGGGCCAGAGACCGGCCGGGGCGATCAGGGTGAGGCTCTCGACCCGCTCCGGCTGGCGCGCGGCAAACGCTGCGGCGATACCGCCGCCCAGCGAATGACCGGCGAGGTGAAATCGCTCGACGCCAAGAGCGCCGAGCGCCCGCGCGATAATGGCGGCAAAGCTCTCCGCGTCGGCTCCCTCCAGCGCCTTCGCCGAGCCGCCGTGCCCGGGCAGGTCGAAGGCGATCGCGCGCCGGGTTTCGGCGAGCATA
>JBOHMF010000590.1:0-2270 GCA_050730055.1 Allostellaceae bacterium | reverse complement strand
ACAGAAAGAAGCTCTTGGCAATCCCCGGCAGAGCGGCAGGCAGCAGCGCATATTGCAGCCACACGACAAAGATGTAGTGGATGATATACATGCCGTAGGCGTTGTCCTTGAGGCTGTCGAGAAGGCGCGAGAAGCGCCGCCCCCAGCGCAGGGTTGCGGCCAGGACAAAAAAGCAGTTGGCGAAGGTTGCGAGGGCGAAGCTCAGGTCGTCGGCCGTCTGCAAGATGAGCGGGGCACGGCCTTTCTCGCCCATCACCCAGGCACTGAGGGCGATCCATAACGCAAAGGACACCAGCGCCGCGGCGAGCCATGCGGGCCAGCGCCGCGCCAGCGGCCCGTCCGGAGCGAAGAAGGGACGCTCGACCCCGCGCGCGCCAAGACCGATGCCGGCAAAGAAATAAATGGCATAAAAGACCGGGCGGCTGAGCTGGAACGAGAACGGGCCAAACTCCGACCACTTCATCGGACCAAAGACGAGGGCCAAGGGGATGTAGGCGAGCACCGAGACAGCCAGAAGGCCAAAGAGGCGCCGCGACAGCGCTCCCTCGGCCGAGAGCGCATGGACCAGCGCCTCGCTCCGGCGCGGCATCAGCCGATAGAGGAACGCCGCGGCGATGTCGCCTACCAGGAGCAGCCACAAGAACCACATCGGGCCGGAAGGCCAGAACGGCAGCGCCAGAAACGCGTGCCAATAGGCGGCAACGGAAGGGTCGGCGGCCGATTGCAGATAGCTCGGGTAGGTGGCGACCGGCATCAGCAGCCCGGCGACGATCGCAAACGGCACGCCCAGGCGCAGCGCCCGCCCGGACAAAAACCCTCCGGCCCTCCTGCGCTTGAGGCTCGGCCAGACAAACATCCCGGACAGAAAGAAGAACAGCGTCATCAGAAAGATGTTCTGCCAGGCGCAGAACAGGTCAAAGCCGATCCAGCGGTGCGGATCGATGATCGGAAAGGCGGTCCACTCGTAGGGTGGCCGGTCAAAGCGGAACGGGGCGGCGGGCAGAAAGCTCAGATAGGCGAGGACCGAATGAAACGACAGGACGAGCAGGATCACGATGGCGCGCAGATTGTCGATGGCAAGGCTCGCCCCGGAGCGCGCGGCGCGGCGCGCGCCGCCGGCCCCTGCCGCGACCGCCCGCCTCCCTCTGTGGGCGACATCGCCGTTGCGCACATCTGCGCCAAACCCGTCCAGGAGCATGGTGAGTGGCCCGCCCGCCGGCTGAAGAGCGCGGCGCTTTCGCCGCCGCTCTACCCGTCAACCCCTGGGGAAATCGTGCGGTTCCCGGCGGGGGCGGGGATCACTCGGCGGCGGCCGATGTCAGGGAGGCCGAGGCAAAGGGGGCCGGGCGGGCCCGCGCCGCCGGCGCCATCGGCGCCGGCCACCAGCGGTCCTCCCAGCCGGCAAACAGATCCCGGAGCTGCGGCATCACCTTTTCGGCAAAAAGGCCGGTGTTGTACTTGGCCAGATCCTTGCCCATCGAGCCGAATTGCAGCAACAGCATCAGGTGGCCGACATTGAGGGTGGTCGCGACCTCGCGCAACTGTTCGGCAACTTCGTCGGGAGAACCGATGATGACATAGCCGCGCTCGACGATCGCCTCCATCTGGGTTGTCGCGCGCGCCTCCTGGCGGGCGGCGAGGCTGGCGGCGCGGCCGATCTGGCCGATGATCCCGGCGCGCTGCGTCGCCTCGGTGATGTAGCCGGGCGGCGTCGCCCAGCGCGGATCGACGCGCAGACAGCGGCCGTAGAAATATTCGGCCGGCTCGCGGTAGAGGCGGAGCGCCTCCTCCCGGCTCTCGGCGACGCCGACGGATTGCAGAAAGCCGGCGCGATAGGGGTTCCGGTCCTTGCCAAGGCGATCCATCTCGTCCCAGAAGCCCTGCATCGTCGCCTGCCCGTCCTTGTAGCCAAAATAGGACAGGTAGCAGTAGACGTAATCCATCGCCGCGCACCACTGCCAGGTTTCGACCGAGCCGCCGCCCGGAATCCACACCGGCGGGTGCGGCTGCTGCAACGGACGCGGCCAGATGTTGACATAGCGCTGCTGGTTGAAGCGGCCATTGAAGGCGAAGGTGTCCCGCTCGGTCCACGCCCGCATCACGAGGTCGTGCGCCTCATAGTACCGCTCGCGCAATTGGCTGGGGTTCTGACCATAGGCAAAGCAGGTGTCCATCGGCGTGCCGACCGGAAAACCGGCGATCAGCCGCCCGCCCGAGATCACATCGATCATCGCAAATTCTTCGGCCACACGCGTCGGCGGGTTGTAGAG